>SVFZ01000042.1 GCA_015056585.1 Butyrivibrio sp.
AAGCGCTTGAGTGCGAACCCGGAGACATATTGAAATATGCCCCTAATGGTGAGAATGAATAGAAGATAAAGTATACTGGAAAAAGGGGCCTCGCCCTGATGATTTAATCATCTTGAACTGCTAGAGCGACAGCCCCATTTTCATCTAATAATCGTAATCCTAATTCACATTTCTCTGATTTGGGAAAAAATTTGAATATATTAGCGGAATCTGCTACAATGTGCTTTGGACTTTGCTTTGAATTAAAGGGGATATTGTACCCTTTTTTAGGAGATTATAGAAATGAGCATTTTAGACAAGATTATTGGAACACACAGTGAGAGAGAACTTAAGCGTATTCGTTCTACAGTAGATTCCATTGAGGCTATGCAGCCACAGATGCATGCGCTTTCTGATGAGGAGCTTAAGGCTAAGACAGCAGAATTCAAGAAGAGATTGTCAGAGGGAGAGACCCTTGATGATATCATGCCGGAAGCTTATGCAGTAGTTCGTGAAGCAGGTAAGCGTGTTCTTGGAATGGAGCACTTCAGAGTACAGCTTATTGGTGGTGTTATCCTTCATCAGGGACGTATCGCTGAGATGAAAACCGGTGAAGGTAAGACTCTTGTGGCTACGCTTCCTTCATATCTTGATGCTCTTGCAGGCAAAGGTGTTCATGTTGTAACAGTCAATGACTACTTGGCTAAGCGTGACGCTGAATGGATGGGTAAGATCCATGAATTCTTGGGACTGACTGTTGGCGTTGTTCTTAACAGCATGACTCCTGAGGAGCGCAGAGCAGCGTATAACTGCGATATTACATATGTAACCAATAACGAACTGGGATTTGATTATCTTCGTGACAACATGGCTATCTACAAGGAACAGTGCGTTCTTCGTGGCCTTAACTATGCTATCATCGATGAGATTGACTCAATCCTTATTGATGAAGCCCGTACTCCTCTTATTATTTCAGGTCAGAGCGACAAATCTACCAAGCTTTATGAGGCCTGCGATATTCTTGCCAAGCAGATGACAAGAGGTGAGGATATGGAAGACCTTACCAAGATGGATGCTATCATGGGTGTCGAGAGGGAAGAGACCGGAGACTTCATCGTCAATGAGAAGGACAAGATCGTTAACCTGACAGCACAGGGTGTTGCCAAGGTTGAGAGATTCTTCCGTATTGAGAACCTTGCTGATCCTGAGAACCTTGAGATCCAGCACAATATTATCCTTGCTCTTCGTGCCAACAACCTCATGCAGAAGGACCACGACTACATTGTTAAGGATGATGAGGTTCTTATTGTCGACGAGTTTACAGGCCGTGTTATGCCGGGACGCCGTTATTCAGACGGACTTCATCAGGCCATTGAGGCAAAAGAGCATGTGAAGGTAAAGCGTGAATCCAAGACTCTTGCAACTATTACCTTCCAGAACTTCTTTAACAAATTTGAGAAAAAGTGCGGTATGACAGGTACAGCTCTCACTGAGGAAAGAGAGTTCCGTGATATCTACGGACTTGACGTTATTGAGATTCCTACCAACGAGCCTGTTATCCGTATTGACCATCAGGATGCGGTTTACAAGACCAAGAAAGAGAAGCTTAACGCTATCTGTGATGCGGTAGTGGAGGCTCATTCCAAGGGACAGCCTGTCCTTGTTGGTACTATTACCATTGAATCATCAGAGGAGATCAGCAGGCTCCTTAAAAAGAGAGGCATCCAGCATCAGGTACTTAACGCCAAGTTCCATGAGATGGAGGCTGAGATTGTTGCTGAGGCCGGAAGAAAGGGTGCTGTTACCATCGCAACCAATATGGCCGGACGTGGTACAGATATTAAGCTTGACGAAGAGGCAAGAGCAGCCGGAGGTCTTAAGATAATCGGTACAGAGAGACATGAGAGCAGACGTATTGACAATCAGCTCCGTGGTCGTGCCGGACGTCAGGGAGATCCGGGTGAATCCAAGTTCTACCTTTCACTTGAAGATAATCTTATGAGACTCTTTGGTTCAGAGAGACTCATTGCTATGTTTAATGCCCTTAAGATTCCGGACGGACAGGAGATTGAGCATTCATCTCTTTCCAAGGCTATTGAATCAGCTCAGAAGAAGATTGAGTCCAATAACTACGGTATTCGTAAGAATCTTCTTGAATATGACCAGGTTAATAATGAGCAGAGAGAGATCATCTATGCAGAGCGTAAGAAGGTTCTTGATGGGGAGTCACTGCGTGATTCCATCTACAAGATGATCACAGATATAGTTGAGGCAGATGTTGAGACAGTTGTGGGCGAAGAGTCAGACGCTGATAACTGGAACCTCAATGAGCTCAATGAACTTCTTTTGCCTACAATTCCTCTTAAGAAGATCACAAGAGGACGTATTGAGACAAGAACCAAATCAGGTCTGACTCAGCAGCTTAAAGAGGAAGCTGTTAAGCTCTATGAGGCAAAAGAGGCTGAGTTCCCGGAACCTGAGACAATTCGTGAAATTGAGCGTGTTATCCTTCTTAAGGTCATTGACAGAAAATGGATGGATCATATCGATGATATGGATCAGCTTCGACAGGGTATCGGACTTCAGGCATATGGTCAGAGAGATCCTAAGATTGAGTACAAACTTGCAGGCTATGAGATGTTTGAGGATATGACCAAGGCCATCAGAGAGGATACTGTAAGACTTCTGTTCCACGTTCACATTGCTGAGAAAGTAGAGCGTGAGCAGGTTGCCAAGGTTACAGGTACAAATAAGGATGATTCGGTTGCAAAGGCTCCTGTTAAGAGAATGGAAGCCAAGGTTTATCCAAATGATCCATGCCCATGCGGATCAGGCAAGAAGTACAAGAATTGCCACGGTAAGGTGTGAGCTAAAGCCTGAATTCAAAATCTGCTCACTTCTCCACGGACAGATTTTCATAATCTCAATATAAGACAAATGTCTCATTTCATGTTATTCAAGGCAATCGACATTTGTCTTATATTTCGACTTGAAAATCTATGTCCTTGTGCGAATGATTCGTATATATTTGAATTTCAGGCTTAAGCTATCACATTCGAGTCAGTTCTTTACTGTTTTATGATGCTTTGTTTTTGGAAAGATAGGAGTTAGAAATGGTAATACTTGATCAGATGAAGGTTGAGATTCAGAATTTGAAGGGTACCCTCGATGAGGTTACAGCTTCTCTCGACCTTGGAACAAAAAAGAAGATAATAGAAGAGCTCTCAAGAGAGATGGAAGAGCCGGGCTTTTGGGATAATGCTGAAAAGGCCAACAAGAAAACCAAGGATCTCAAGAATATGCAGGACCTTGTAGCAGATATCGAAAAGCTCAATAATCAGTATACAGACATCATCGACCTTATTGATATGCAGAATGCAGAAGGTGTTGATGATGAGGATATGGCTGCGGAGATCAGATCTGAGCTTGATGAGTTTGAGACAACTCTTGAGAATATCAGGATCAGCAATCTTCTCAATCAGCCTTACGATAAATATGACGTAATCTTAAGACTTAATGCAGGTGCCGGTGGAACAGAGGCCTGTGACTGGGCATCAATGCTTTACAGAATGTACACAAGATGGGCAGAGAGAAAGGGATTTACCACAGAAGTTCTCGACCTTCTTGATGGTGATGAAGCCGGTATTAAATCAGTTACCTTCCAGATTTCAGGAACAAATGCTTACGGACTTCTTAAGTCTGAGCACGGTGTTCACAGATTGGTTCGTATCAGTCCCTTCAATGCACAGGCTAAGAGACAGACATCCTTCGTTTCCTGTGATGTAATGCCTGATATTGAGGAAGATCTTGATATTGAGATCAATCCTGATGACCTCAGAATTGATACTTACCGTTCAAGTGGTGCCGGCGGTCAGCATATCAACAAGACTTCATCAGCTGTTCGTATCACACATATTCCTACAGGCGTAGTTGTTGCCTGCCAGAATGAGAGATCACAGTTCCAGAACAAGGATAAGGCTATGCAGATGTTGAAAGCCAAGCTCTTCATCATGAAGCAGGAGGAGCAGGCAGCCAAGCTCGCCGGAATCAGAGGCGAGGTTATGGACAACGCATGGGGCAGCCAGATCCGTTCTTATGTCCTTCAGCCATACACTATGGTAAATGATACACGTACAGGCTATAAGGCATCCAACGCCGATGGAGTTCTCGACGGAGACCTTGATCCGTTCATCAACGCATACCTCAAGTGGCTGGCAACCGGCGGAAAGCCTGTCGGAGATACTTCTGAAGAGTGATGAAGAGAACGCGTTGGGAAAAAAGATTTATGTAGAGATGAGGATTTAGGTGAAAAAGGCAGTGTCAACAGAATATATAGGCGAATCATTGTGAGGAGCAGATGAAGTGCTTAAGATAAAAAACAGAGAATGTCGATTTTTCTGAACTACGTGAAATGAGACATTCTCTGGTTTTTTAGATTTAGCAATTCACTGCGAAGGAACAGTGAGCCTATATATTCCGGTGATACTGCCTTTTGGAGTAAACTCCTTTCAACAACCTTCCGTGATGAACTCTATACCACAACAACTTTGTTGCGTCCTGTGTTCTTGGCCTTGTAGAGGGCACTGTCAACATTCTGGATAGACTTGGAGAAATCTCCGGTGTATATTGAAACGCCGACGGATACTGTGATAGGGACTGGAGTATCTGTTGCTGACTCAATCTCCTGCCTGAACTGCTCCATTCTGGCACATGCATTATTAACATCGCAGTTCTTTAAGATTATAACAAATTCTTCACCGCCATAGCGGATTACATAGTCGTTGTCATGGGTGCCTTTTGAAAGCTTCTGACCTATGTAGAGAAGTGTAAGGTCACCGGTGTAGTGTCCGTACTCGTCGTTAACCTGTTTGAAGTAATCGATATCCAACATGGCGATCGCCACAGGTCCTTCTACTTCTTTCAGTGCATTCTGGGTAATTATCTTTTCCAATAAATGTCTGTTATAAACCTGAGTTAAGGGGTCTGTGATCATTGCCAGTTCCAGTTTTTGCTGAACTCTGTAATGATCAAGATAAAAGAGCATTAATAGAGCGTGAGAGCATATAACTGCAATACCGCATGGGATTTCCAGGGCAAAAATGATACCCAGATTATCGTAGTGATTAAAGGAATGAGATATAAGTATCTCCAGCCAGAAGATAATGGTTGATAAAGTTATTTCCCTGAGCCTTGCTGCAAATCCGACAGTTAAGAAGATCAGGTTCATGATCACAAATCCTTCGCTGGCATGAGTCTTGATGTCCAGGTGGTAGATTGCCCAGATGGTTGCCAGAACGATACAGTGTGTAAGAAAATAATCCATAAAAACGGTAGCGCGCCTTGTTCTGAAGAACTGTGTGGAGATAAGAAAAAGAATAAGCGGAACGATAACAGAAAATCTCGGAATAAATGTTCTTGCATAAGTGCCGTTTAACATATAGTCCGAAATGATATAAGTAATTGAAATCAGAACAGCCACAATAAGACTAATGCCAACATAATTCTGGTAATAGTCACACTTGGACTGATAGAAATCCTCCAGGTCCTCCTGGTTCATGGATCGATAATCCTGAAATAAATCAATTAGAGTTTTTGCATCAGAAAATATTTTCATTGTAACTTCCCCTCACTATTCATTGTACTAATAAAAACGAAATATAGGAAGTATAAATTTTTTATAAACTAATTTATAATGATATAAATGTCAAAAGTACAAAAAGGGAAGCAAAGGACGGGGATTATGAGCAAAATAGAAGACATAAGAGATAACATAGGACAAATTATAGTAGGCAAGGATGAGACGGTTCTCCTTACTGTTGTGACGCTTGTGGCAGGCGGTCATGTTCTTTTGGAGGATGTGCCCGGAACCGGAAAAACAATGCTTGCAAAGGCGCTCTCAAGATCGATAGATGCCAGCTACAACCGCATACAGTTTACACCGGATCTTTTGCCCTCTGACATAACAGGACTTAGTGTATACCACGCTGATAAGGGCGAATTTGTATTTAACGAAGGACCTGTGTTTTGTAACATCCTTCTTGCAGATGAGATAAACAGGGCAACACCAAGGACTCAGGCGGGACTTCTTGAATGTATGGAGGAGAGGCAGGTTACTGTGGACGGTGTTACAAGAAAGCTTGAGGAGCCATTTTTTGTAATAGCAACGCAAAACCCTGTGGAAACCAGCGGAACATTTCCTCTGCCGGAAGCGCAGCTGGACAGATTTATGATGAAGCTCTCCATGGGGCTTCCGGACAAGGAGCAGGAAATAGAAATCCTAAAGAGGTTTATGGCAGGGGACAGGCAGGATAAACTTAAGAGCCTAAAACCTGTAGCATCGCCTGCTGATATTGAAGCCATGAGAAAGAGTGCCGGTGAAGTAGAGGTTCATCCGTTGATACTTGGCTATATTGCGGATATCATAACAGCCACCAGAAACAGAAATGACGTCTCTTCCGGGGTTAGCCCCAGAGGAAGTCTGGCTCTTTTGTACTGTGCCAAGGTTCTTGCACTGGCAAAAGGAAGGACATATGTGGTTCCTGAAGATATCAAAACTCTGGCTCTGCCCGTACTTGCTCACAGGCTCATTCTTTCCGGAGGCTATGGCAAAGCGGCAAACGGCAGGCAGATAATAGAGAGTATTTTGGAAGAAGTGCCGGTTCCAAGCGAAAGCGCTTTTAAGGAGTGAGCAGAGCATGCCAATATTCTTAATACCGATAGTTCTGGTTTTGCTATTTTTGGCTGAGCGCTGGCTTTTTAATAAATTCTGGGAGCGAGGTCTTTCGGTAAAGCTTGATTTCACTAAAGAAGCGGTGACGGAGGGCGAGGATACTTATCTTCAGGAGGTCATAACCAACAGGAATTTCCTTCCGCTTCATATTCTTCAAGTGAACTTTCAGACGGATACAGGCCTTGATTTTACCGATTCAAGCAACTGTTCAGTGACTGACAGGGTAAACGTGCTGGATATTTTCAGCCTTCGATTTTATGAGAAAGTCACCAGAAAGCTATCGCTTAAATGCCTGAAAAGAGGCTATTACAATATTTTACGTACAAGCCTTGTGGCATCAGACCTTTTCAGCCCCGATATTCATTACGCCACAAGAGATCAGAATACGGAAATGTACGTATATCCGAGATATCTTCCTTTTGAAAAAATAAGTCTGCCCTTTCAGCAGATGATGGGAGAGGTGGTCTCGAAAAGGTTTTTGTTTGAGGATAATTTTACCTTCAGAGGCATAAGAGACTACGCCCCAACCGATACCATGGGTAATATTAACTGGAAGGCCAGCGCCAAAACAGGTGCGCTCAAGGTTAACCTCCACGACTACACTCAGAGCCCGGAAGTCATGATTGTTTTGAATGTGGATGAGCCGGGGATACTTTATGAGACAGAGCTTTTGGAGGACTGCATAAGGTATGCACTGACCTTTGCAAAGTCCTTCATAGATGAGGATGTGCCGGTATCTCTTTTGACCAATGGAAAAGATAAGGTGACCGGGGAGACCATTTCCCTTGAGAGCGGTGCTTCGGCAGATCATATAAGGAATTTCTGCAGGGCTCTTGCGAGAATTGACCTGACGCAGGCAAATGCAGCTTCCATGTCTGATATTGTATCCGGAGAAATGTCCAAAAGCCGCAGTCAGCAGCTGACCTATCTCTACATCTCCACCAGCCGCAGAGATGATGCTATAAACGCTGCAAAAGAGCTTACGGATAAAAAGGGAAAGCTCATGTGGATCTGTCCTCTGACAAGGAGCATGGAAGACGAGGCACCTTTAGATAACAGGATTACTTTTGTAAGGATGATTCATGAATAAAAGAATTGAAATCATAAGAATCTTAAATAATATGCTGATAATGTTCATGGTTTCAGCGGTTGTAAGCCTTGGCTTCGGAGCCCTTACCGGGAAAACGCTTATGCTGTCCTGTATGGTGCTTACTGCCTTTGTGCTATTTTCTGAGATAATCCAGGCATTTGTAAATAACCTTATAGTGTTTTTGACAGGTCATGTTCTGGGGATAGGCGCAGTGCTGCTTATGCTTTTTTATATCTTTACCGGCTCATACGAGTTTTCAAGGGCGGAGCTTGACGGCGTGCCAATCTGGAAGTTTTTTATCGCCCTTTTTGGGATATTTATGCTGATAGTCACAGTTCTTGGGATATACACGAGAATTGACAAAAAAGGCAGGTTTTATCCTGATATTGCGGAGGCTTTTTTGTTTATCGCACTGTTTCTTTTTTGCAAGATTACAAAGTCAAGAAGCGGTGAAACGGTGGTGCTTGTATGTGAGCTGATATGGGGCCTTCTGGCAGTTTCCTATTACAATGCCAAACAGGTTATTAATGCTCTTGTTACTTATCATGACGGAGATTTCCTGCCCTATGATCAGATCCGCAAAAACAACGGAACTATGCTGAGGTTTTCTCTTTTCACAGCAGGAGTCGCCATGCTTTTGTGTACTGCATTTGATTATGGAAAAGAGCTGCTTGCAGCCATAAAGGCAGGTATCGTGGCGGTTCTTAGGTGGTTTTTTTCGCTGTTTACGTTTGAACCTGTAGAAGAGGTGGAAATACAAAGGCCTGGGACCCATGAAGGCGGCGCCATGCAGCTTATTCCCGAAGATTATGTTGATGACTCGATCTGGCATAAGATCTGGAATGTGCTGTTCTGGGTAGTGGCCGTTGCTGTAACTGTTCTTATAATTTATCTCGTGGTTAAGCTCATCAGGCAGTTTTATAAAATGTTTAATGACTCGAAAATAGGGATCAGGGAGAGATTAAACCGGGATAAAAAAGAGTTTTTAAGCCCGCTAAAGGGTGATAATGAAACCAGCTTTGGGACAGGTGCAAAAGACAGGCTCACATTTATGGAGAGGCTCTCAAGGCGGGGAAGAATAAGGGTGTTGTTTGTAAAATATGTTGAAAAGGGCAGAAACTTTGCAGAAATAAAAAGCAGCAATACCCCTTCCGAAATTGAAAAAATTTCACTGGATAGGAATACAGCTGCTTATGAACTCTACGAAAAAGCCAGGTATAGTTCAAAAGAAATCTCTGATGAAGATGTATCGAAAATGAGAGCACTGACCAGGTGAAAATGACCTGAAGCTGCAGCATAAAACTGCAGTATATAGCACTAACGAATATCTTAATAGATGGTCTTCACATCTGTTATCTCGTTGTCTGTAACTTTAAAGCTCCAGATCTGGTGATCCATTAGCCTGTGCTCTGTCAGATAGTACGTGCCATCGATATTTGAAATATAGTAAGGCGTTCCGCCGCCCACAAAGTACGTGGAATAAATGTCCTCATATTCAGACCTTACAAGGTTTTCCAGCTTCTTTGTGCGGACCAGTGTGGCATAATCCTGACTTCCGGTAAGATCTGTGGATGTGGTGATGTAATAGTAATCTTCAATCTTTGTTATCTGTACCATTCCGGCGAGTGCATCGGGCACGTCAAAAGTCTTCTTTATCTTGAGAGTCTTTAAGTCGCAGCAGTATATTTTTCCCTTCTGACCATCATCGGATACGCCTGAAACAAAGTATATGTCTCCGTCTATTATGGAAAAAGATCTCACATATATTCCGTTAAGTTCCGGAATGCTGCGGATGTCAGTCAGGTACATCTTTGGGCTGTCAGGAGTATGGCGCAGGCAGAACAGTTCGCCTGTCTTTGAACTCCAGACATAAAACGTATCCGTATTCTTATCGTAAACAGAATAGTGCGGGCGAATACCTGCGCTTAGCACCTGTGTGTTTACAAACTTATCATCAATTTTCTCAAAAACAAGAATTCTGTTGTTCTCGGTGTCGTCAACAAGATATACTGTGCCGTCGCTGGCCAGAGTATGGGGCTGTGTGGCGCTTCCTGTCATAATGTACCATTCGGTAAGCGGAACATCGAGAGAGTCTGAATAAATTATCCTGTTGTGATAGCAGTCCACAATAAAGTATGTATCGTCGACCTTTGTGATATAGGTGGGAACGCTGAGCTTAGTGTCAAAGTTTTTGGTTACCTCAAGGCCTTTTGCGAATTCTGCGGCGTTTTGGCCTTCACTTGTGACTTCCAGCTCTTTTATATATTGACTTCCGTCGTAAGGCGGCTCTTTAGCCTCATTGTTGTTTAGTCCGCAGCCTGTCATGCCGATACATAAAATAGCCGTTAAGGTGGCAAAAGATAGATTGAATTTTTTTAACATTTTTTTCATGACTCCCATTTTATCACACCAGTAACAACTTGAAAAATGTATGATAAAACGATAACATTAATTATATCGGAGGACATGCTCATGGTAACAATAAGCCTTTGTATGATAGTGAAAAATGAGGAAGACTGCCTGGGAAGATGCCTGGACAGCCTTAAGGGAATTGTTGATGAGATGATTGTCGTTGACACCGGCTCTACAGATAGGACTGTGGAGATAGCAAAAGAGAAAGGTGCCAGCGTATACCACTTTGACTGGACCGGGGATTTCAGCGAGGCCAGAAACTATTCGTTTTCGCTGGCAAAATGTGACTACATCTATACTGCGGATGCTGACGAGGAACTGGACGAGGACAACCGGCAGAGATTCCTAAAGCTCAAGGAAGACATCGGAAGGCTTAATGTGGATGTGGTTCAGATGTACTACTGCAATCAGCTGCAGTTCAGAACCGTGTACAATTATGACAGAGAGCTGCGGCCAAAACTCTATAAGAGGCTTCGGGAGTTTCTCTGGATAGATCCGATACATGAGCAGGTTTCATTAGAGCCTGTGGTCTGTGACTGTGATGTGGAGATAATGCACAGACCAAAAGAAAACCATGCAGGAAGAGACCTTGCATATTTCAGAAAGGCCGTGGATGACGGAAGAAGGCTTTCGAGGAGGCTCCATGGGATGTATGCCAGAGAGCTTTTTATGGCAGGATCCGATGACGACTTTATAAAAGCAAAAGCTTATTTTTCCGATGCGGCTCTTGATACCAGGAGAAACTTGGATGAGATAAAGGAAGCAAGCTGTGTTCTGGCGCATATTGCAATTATAGAAAAAGATACGGATTCTCTTCTTAAGTACTCTTTAAAGGATGCCATAAGCGAGATGTCCAGTGAGATGTGCTATGAGCTGGGCGATTTCTATTATGCAAAAAAGGACCTGGATGAGGCGATTGTCTGGTATTACAACGCAGCCTATGAGTGCGAGAGTATTCTCGACCTTCGAAAGAGCAGGGAACTTCCCAGACTTGCCATAGCAAGATGTTATAAAGATCTCGGCAATGAGGAGCAGGCAGCAGACTATGAGAGGGAAGCTGCGCAGTGCAAGGAAGAGAAGTGACGGCGGTACTATATTATTTTGCAGAGAACATGCGCATGTGCTGCGTTTTTTCTTAAGAAAATAAGGGAGTGTGGAACCGGCATTGTACGAAAAACTGTCAGAATATCTGGCACAGGGAAATTTTAAAGAAGCTTTGTTTGAACTTCAGGAGGAGTATCTGTTTATCGACAGTAGGTCTCCTTCTGAGGCAGCGCAGCTATGCGTTTTAGAGGCTTCTGTCTGGGAGGGGCTTGCGGATAGCACCGCGGAGCTTGATGCCATATCGAAGGGACTTTCCTATGACCCGACAAATTGCGAACTGTACTACATGCTTGGGCTCTATTACAAAAATATAAACATAAACCGTGCGTATCTGTGCCTGGAAATGGCTCTGTTTTATTGCAAAAACGATGAAGACAAAGCGGCAATCGAGAGTTCTTTTAACGAGCTGAAAAAATGCTCTGCATTAAGAGTTCGAAACGTAAGCATAATGATATTGTCATACAACGATCTGGACATGCTGAAAAAATGTATTTCTTCGGTGGAGGATACTGTCCCGGAAAGTGCCATGGAGATCGTTGTGGTGGACAATAATTCCACTGAGGACGGAGTTACAGAGTATCTAAGAGAAAAAAAGAGCAGCGCCGACTACAGGTTTAAGCTTATAGAAAGCGATGAAAACCTGGGATTTCCCAAGGGATGCAACCTGGGAGTAACTTATTGTGACGAAGACAATGACATCCTTTTTTTGAATAATGATGCAGCACTTACTGTTGGAGCGCTGTTCTGGCTCAGGATGGGGCTTTATGATAACAGAGATGTAGGTGCAACAGGCCCTCTTTCCAACAGTGCCTCTTTGCAGGAAATATCGCTTTCGTCTTTTGGGGAGCTTATTCCTGCTGACATCAGAAGCAAAAGTGAAAGTACCGGGAAGATGTGGCACAAGCTTATGCCACATGACGAAGCAATCAGGATTTTTAATGAATATGCCTCTGTAAGAACCACTCTTTTAAAGAATCCATATCAGAAGACCTTCAGACTTACCGGTTTTGCGCTTTTACTTTCAAGGGATGCAATGTCTTTTGTATCTGAAGATGGCAAGGTGTTTGATGAAAATTTTTCTCCGGGATATTTTGAGGATGATGATCTCGGAATAAGGCTTGCAAAAGCAGGCTTTGACCAGTATATATGCAAAAACAGCTTTGTTTATCACAACGGCGGCGGTGGCTTTGAAGGCCGTGAAAATGCCATGGAAACAGGGCGGGAGCGTTTTAAGACAAAATGGGGGTTTGACATATGGGATTACTCTCTTCCCTGGGAAGAAGCCTGTATGAAGATCCTTGAAATTGCAAAAGACAAAAAGAAGCCTTTGAGGGTCATTGATTTTACCTGCGGCTTTGGCGCCAATGCTTCATTCTTAAAAAGCGCGGATAAAAACATCTACGTGGCAGGTGTCTGCACCAGTGCTTTTGCAGCGGCCATAGCCGGCAGAGTGGCGGATGAATGCGTTTACGGAGAACTTAATACCGCAAGACTTCCCTGGCCCAAAAACTCTTTTGACATAGTTATAGCAGAAAGCGAGTTTGTAGGCAGAGGCCAGGTTGGAATTTGCATTGCGCCGGGCGGGTTGTGGATCGGAGATCCGGGAGAGGTGCAATACGAACTTATGAACTATAATCATGATGCAGGGAGAATTGCAGATGAACTGTCCGAATTGTAAAAAGGTGCTGGCAGATAACGTAAATACGAAGATAAATTTTTGCCCTTATTGCGGCGGAAAACTATATGAAGACGGAAAAGATTTTATGATCGAAGTGGTCTGTACCGGCCAGAGAAGCTTAAGCGGCGGAACAATGATGCTTTTTGTGGATGACACATCTTTTTATGAAGTTGAGCCGGGAGGTAAGATATATTTTCCGGTAAGGGCAGGGTTTCACACGTTTAAATTCAGGCATAAGATAAGGAGCAAGATGATACAGCTTCTTATAGGGGCTGACTACTCCATAAAGGTATACTTTAATTCACTTAGCGGTCTTATTGAGACAAATGTTTCCGAGGTGGACGAAAAGCAGCATGATTCTGTGTTTAAGGATGCCAGAATTACTCCGCCCGTAATGGTGACAAATGAGGGGCAAAGGGGCTTTGATATCATGCTTGGAGAGGATGATCCGGAGTATGAGGTAAATGTAACATCCGGGCTTAAAGAGGGAACACTTAGAATCTATGCCGAGAGATGTGAATTTAGCTGCGAGAAAGACTTTAAGAAGGAAATCATTCAGTACAAGGATGTGGTGGAAGTCAGGAAAAAAATGGGGGCTGTAGACCTCTTGTGCGCTGGAAATGTTCATAAAGTTTATAGTATTCCGAAAGATATCTACAATGAAGTTATGGCATTTTTGACCAATAGAATTGAGGAGGTTAACGGAAGATAGCGAGATTAGGCGCTGTCAGCCATTGTGAATAGTGCCCGTATATGATAACAGACAGCTTTATGATGCTGTCTGTTTTTACGTATAAATAAATACGAATTGTGCGCAATTCGCAATGCCAGTAATATAAACATTAACGATATAAAGTCTTTTATCATAACAATGAATTGTGAAAAAAGTGTGAACACTTTCGTAAATTCTTGTTACAGGTTCCATTTTCGTTAAAATGCCAAAAAAGTATAGGCAAACCCGCTAAAAATTTATCGGAAAATTCCCTTAAAAAGTGAATGACGAAAAACCGTCTATGTGGTAGACTTGAGATTGCAAAAGGATAGAAAAAAGAAGTAAGGAGGTAAACGATATGACAAAGGCGGAGATTCTTAAAAAAGAAATCTTACAGCAGTATAAGAGTGTCAGACAGTTCGCAATCGATATGTCTATTCCATATAGCACACTGGTAACAGCACTTGATAGGGGAATCGAGGGAATGGCTTACGGCACTGTAATCAAGATGTGTGATCGCTTAAATCTTAATCCTGTTGACTTTTCCACTCTTGAGCAGGGAACAGACCTTGGCAAGAAGATTGTTGAGAATCGTGTAATGCAGCAGTATGTTAAGCTTAACAAGGCTGGACGCAAGAAGATCCTTGACATGATGGGTGATTTCTCACAGCTTGACAAGTATCAGGCAGACTGATAGTAAACATCCGGCGAGCACAAAGTGCGAGAGCAGAACTACATTTTTAGAATTTTAAAAAATCCCATGGATTTGCTATAATAGACAAGTCCATGGGACTTTTTTATATATTACTTATAAGTTTAAGGATGAGAGGTTTTTGACATGAAATACGATTATCTTGTAGTGGGGGCAGGTCTCTTTGGAGCGGTTTTTGCCCATGAGATGGCAAGAAAGGGCAAAGATGTCCTTGTCATTGATAAAAGAGAGCATGTTGCCGGCAATATTTATACAGAGAACAGAATGGGAATAAATGTGCACAAGTACGGCGCACATATTTTTCATACCTCCGATAAGGAGGTATGGGATTATGTAAACAAGTTTGCAGAGTTCAACAATTATATCAACAGCCCGGTAGCTGTTTATAAAGACGAACTTTACAATCTCCCCTTCAACATGAATACCTTCAGTAAGATGTGGAATATAAAAACTCCGGACCAGGCAAGGAAAATCATAGATAAGCAGGCAAAAGAGGAAGTTGACAGGATCATGAAAGAAAAAGGCTCGGATGAGTTTGAGCCGGCAAATCTTGAGGAACAGGCCCTTTCACTGGCAGGACGTGATATCTATGAGAAGCTTGTAAAGGGATATACCGAGAAGCAGTGGGGAAGAGACTGCACAGAGCTCCCTTCTTTCATAATTAAGAGACTTCCGATGAGATTTATCTATGACAACAACTATTTCAACGACAGATACCAGGGAATCCCGATCGGAGGCTATACTGCTCTCATAGAGAGACTTCTTCTTATTGAGAAGAATGGGGAAAAGCCATTTTTGTCAGGAAGCATAACCGTTAAGACAGGTGTGGATTATTATGACTTTGTAAAGATGGAGGGCAATACTCCTGCATCACCTTTTGAATCTGTATCAGGTGACAGCTTTGAGAAGATTCTTTTTACAGGAATGATAGATGAGTTCTTCGGATATAAGCTTGGAACTCTGGAATACAGATCGCTGCGCTTTGAGACCGAGGATTTTCCTGATGTTGACAACTATCAGGGAAATGCGGTTGTAAATTACACTGAGAGGGAAATTCCTTACACCAGAATAATAGAGCACAAGCACTTTGAATACGGTCAGGGAAAGGGAACGATCATTACAAGAGAGTATCCGGCAAACTGGAAACACGGCGATGAGCCTTATTATCCGATGAATGATGACAAGAACAATGGGCTCTATGCTGAGTACGCCAAGATGGCAAAAGAGTATCCCGGCATTCTCTTCGGAGGGCGCCTGGGACAGTACAGATATTACAATATGGATCAGGTGGTGCGTGCTTCTCTCGATATGGCAAGGGAGCAGTAAATTTTTATCACGCCGTTCCTAAACATATGTGGAGAAAAAGCGCTTTTCATCCAACAAAAAACACGGCTCCTTTTTGGGGAAGCCGTGTTTTTGTTGTACCGCATGAGAGCCGGCACAACCTTTATAATTTCAAATCATACCCCTGCAGTGGTATGACCGAAGCCATAAGACTTCTATATACTTCTACAGAATTTTGCAATTACTGCTCAGCAGTAATTGTTGAACATCATGCCCGAGTATTCGCTGGTAATGTATGGGGATGTGGTAGTATCTTTGTTGTCAGGATTTTTGTAGTTGACAACAGGCCTGTCCACATACTTCATCGGATCAACGGAAATATCTTTGGTCTTTGAAATAAGTGCCTGCGAAAACTGCTTTATCGGAGAAAGAGCCTGAGTGCTTTCGGTACCAGATATTGCCTGGGTAAGAAGCTCACTGTCAATGGACAGCTTTCCGTCCGCCTCCATTTTTATGCCGGTATCCTCGATATTCGTCATATACTGTTTGGCAATGCCGATTATTTCTGCTTTTAGCTTGTCACTCTTGAATTTTTCATCCTTAAATCCGGATGCCTCATCTATAAATTCGTTATAGTTGTCTATGAGGGCTGTAATGTGCTGCCTGAGTGCTTCATTATCTTTTTTGACACCGACAGATATAGGACCTGAGCCAAGAGTTGTATCATTTAACTGGATTTCGAACTTTCCGCCAACTGTGAACTTATTCGAAACAGCCGCTCTTTCTTCGCCGTTTAATGTGAAGTGCGCGTTTGTGGCAGGAGCGGAAACCTGGTCAAGACCAAGGTATGAAACGGATCCGGTTGCCAAAGTGCCTGATGTTTCGTATATTTCAAACTGGCTTATCTCACCGGCTTTAAGGCCTGTTCTTGTGGATGATATTTCCAGTGCGCTTCTTCCCTCAGAATCTTCTATTATGTCGGAAGCAAGCCCGATACCGGCCTTATTTATGAGCTTGGAAATTTTTTCCTGTATGTCGATATTTCTGTCGTTTTGATAGATGCTGAACTGGAATTCAAATTCCTGTCCGTTTATCCTTACGTCAAAAGCGTAGTTGTCGGCGGACAGTCCCGATGAATCCTTGGGAAGGAATCGCCCTGTATTGGTCTGCGCAGTGGCAAGAGAGGAAACCTCTATATCAAATCCGATATTTCCAATGTCACTTTCGGGAGTCTTTCCTATATAAGAAGCAAGAACCTTTTCTTCGTCGGAAGTATATGCAGAAGAATGATCCAGAGAAGACTGATCTTCCTGGTTGTTCAGACCCAATATATTTCCTTGAAGCTGCCTTGCTTTTTCTTTTATCTCAATCGCATCGTTGCGAGACTTAGCGTCATCTGTTAAAAGATAAAGAGGGGAATTCTTGTTGAGTTTTGCAATCGATTTATACACATCCCGAAGCTCATCCTTGCGGTGAGTGTCAGCATGTGTAACATCTTTGGATACATAATCCTGTATGAAATGGTTATAAGCGCCATTTAAAGATATGCTTGCCATATTGCCCCTCCTTTCTTCCGTGATAGCGTACGAGTCAGATCCTCTGCCAATCCTTTGGCATCAGTCGCACGAGGGCAAATAAAGCCACGTTTAGTTACTTTCATTTTACATAAAAAGATAAATATGTCAATGATTTATTCTTTATTATTGAACGATTTAATAAAAAGATTATAATTATAAATGGAAAAACGTTGACGTAGACGAAAGATTATGATATATTTGACAAGCGACATGAGATTTACGTCTTTTTTTTATGCGTAAATTTGCGAGGAAACACGAAGTGTTTTCGGGTTTTGCGCTGTTTCATCGCAATAATTATTATTAATAAAGAAACGCCCGGAGGTGAGAGTAAATGCGTACAAGAATTACACTGGCATGCACAGATTGCAAGAATCGTAACTACGATACAACTAAGGACAAGAAGACACATCCTGATCGTGTTGAGATGAAGAAGTATTGCCCATTCTGCAAGAAGCATACTTTACATAAGGAAACAAAGTAATTTTTTATCCTTATATACAGGAGGGCTAATGGGTATGGAAAAGACCAAAGCAGCACATAATAAAATTGCAGGCTTCTTTACAGGGGTTAAGGCAGAGTTCGGAAAGATTATTTGGCCGACAAAGGATGATATTATCAAGCAGACAACTGCAGTAGTATTAGTATCAGCTGTTTGTTGCGCTCTGATTGCTTTATTGGACATTGCGTTTGAATATGGAATGAGCTTTATCACATCTATATTCTAATTATAAAGGAGATAATATGTCAGAAGAAATGGAAAAGGATCTTGTATCTGAAGAAGTTTCCTCAGATACAGACGCTTCTTTGGCAGAAACACCTGAAACTGCTGAGAATACAGGCAATGAAAATGCTCATTGGTATGTAGTTCATACATATTCAGGATATGAGAACAAGGTTAAGGCTAATCTTGAGAAGACCATTGAGAACAGACATCTTGAGAATCAGATCTTAGAAGTAAGAGTTCCTCTTCAGGATGTTGTTGAAGTTAAGAATGGCGCCCGCAAGAATGTTCAGCGCAAGATGTTTCCGGGTTATGTTCTTGTCAACATGGATATGAACGATGAAACCTGGTACGTTGTCCGTAATACACGTGGTGTTACCGGATTCGTTGGACCGGGAAGCAAGCCTGTTCCTCTTACAGATGCAGAGATCAAACCTCTTGGCATTAAGACTGATACAGTTTCTGTAGACTTCGGTGTTGGCGATGAGATTGCAGTTATTGCCGGCGTTTGGAAGGATACAGCAGGCGTTGTCCAGAGAATGGATTTCGGTAAGCAGACAGCTACAATCAATGTTGATCTGTTTGGCCGTGAGACTCCGGTAGAGATCAGCTTTGCTGAAGTCAGAAAGATTGATTCATAATTTATTGGTATTTGAGCATATTTGCTTGAATATATAGTAACATCCACTGAGTGGGAGTGGGAGCAAAACCCACGCCGACCACATATTTTCAGGAGGTGCCATAATGGCAAAGAAAGTCGAAGGATATATTAAGTTACAGATCCAGGCTGGTAAAGCAACACCAGCACCACCAGTTGGACCAGCACTTGGTCAGCATGGTGTAAACATCGTTGAATTCACAAAGCAGTTCAACGCACAGACAGCAGATAAGGGTGACGTTATCATCCC
>SVFZ01000043.1 GCA_015056585.1 Butyrivibrio sp.
AATGGTATTCTTTTCATGGCAGTGTTAGTAATGATCCTGTTTGATTGTTAAGTTTCGCGACTACAACAATACTACTATTAGGACTTACTTTCTACTGCCTTTTTGATAAAAAGAAAATCACTGCACACAGCCTAGGCAGGTCATCGCGCAGCGATTTTGTTCAATTCCAGTTTAACGATTTATAATCATATTACATCTACCCCAAGACTCGTCTTTATACTTGAATGCGTTAGGTGTATTTTGCCTTTCGGTAAATCCGACGCCCTCATAGCATCTCTTGGCTCTTGCATTCTCAGGAAACACATTAAGCTGTACAGCCAAAGCCTCCGGATCAGTAAAGGCATTGCGAACGGCTAGCCTGATCATTTCCTTTCCGATTCCCTTACCACGAACAGATGCATCCACCATAACAAACTTAAACATCCCTTCGTGAGTTTCATGATTAAGTGAGTAGCAATAGAATCCAACAACACGTCCTTCGTCATTTACTGCAACGAAAGGACTGTCTCCGAATCTCCCTGCTATTTCTGACAGAAAACTCCTAAGTTTTTCTTTTTCGAGCGGATACGGAATCAGATTTGCGCACCACATCATATGTGTTCTTTCATCTGTGATCCATGTTTTGATCACATCAAAATCTTCTGCGAGGTTAAATATTCGAATTTGCATTATTAATTATCCTTTTATCGGAAATATATTCCGGTATATCTTACTATCGCCTTATCCCAACAAACCGAAGCTGTATAACCGATATTATTTACTTGACGGTACATAGAAGAGCCGACCTTCCTGATCAGTTCAGATTGGTTCATTTTTCCTCCAAGAGTCATCACAAACACTTATCATCTACTATATCCTTTTTCAGCATATAAAAAAAGCCCCACATCAGCAGAGAACCAGCCAATGTGAGACCTTATCGAAGCACAACAGGGGATTTATTCCTCGGTCTGCTCTGCCTTTTTCTTTTCTTCATTGTAACGCTTGAAGTTCATAACAATTGTAATTATGATAGTGCCCAAAAACAGACCAAATCCAACTCCCAGCATGAACATTTTAAGGAATACAGGTATATTGAAAAAGCCTGCAAATACAATCATCATAAGCCCAACAAAATTTGCATATCCATATTTATTATTTAAAAAGTTCGCCATTTTTTCATCCTCCAAAGTTAAATCTTCTGTATTTTCAACATCTGGTTTATTACTTAAATAAAAGCATTAAAACAAGTCCTATGCCGCCACATACAATAGCAGCCATAACGCCTGATATTATAGTAGATAACACTTTCTGGTAAGGGCGCTTTGCCTCTTCTCTAATCTGATCTTCCTTAGAAAGCGTCTCTCCCTTTGTGAAAGCTATAATCTCCTTGTATGTTTGGACATTATATTCTTTTTTGTACTTCTCAATTCTTGTTGCAAAGTACATTGTACAAGCAAACAGCACTACAAATGGTATAAAAAACCAAAAACCTATTGTAAACGCCAGCACCGGAGTTGTGATGAGGAGCGCCATTATTGAAATCAGCATTCCTATCGCATAGGTGTTCATCTTGTTAATGTCTGCCTGCGTTTGTTCCGTGATGATTCTTTCCATCTTTTCAACATCTCCTTTCAATAGTTGGTCTACTGAGACACCAAATATTTCACTCAGGAGCAATACACTCTGAATATCAGGATAGCTTTTATCATTTTCCCAATTTGAAATTGTCTGTCTTGAAACGAAAAGCTTCTCAGCCAATTCATCCTGGTTAATATTTTGTGCTTTCCTTAATTCTTTAATTCTGTTTCCAAGTTCCATAGTCGTATGTCTCTCTTTCCACCTCAGAATACCGAGATATTGAAAATGCTGCCATCAAAAGGCTTTTACATTCGCGTTTTTTGCCATGTCAAAAACTTTTGACATCCGCTTATTTACTGGTTTTTAGCCTTGTGGCAGCTTTGAATATCAGTTGTGATTTTTTGTTATAAATATTTATATTTTTGACAGGCAATATATTATTATCGCCTGCTGTACTTTTAATAAATTCTGTTTGAACTCATATCCCGCAAAGTAATCAGAATCAATTACATCTTCTGTTACTTCTTCACCTCTATAAAATGGCGGACATGGATTTAGCATTGCCCCTTTATTGGCTAATCCCATCAAGTCTTTAGAAATCTGATAATCCTTGAACTCATTTTTCACATCTGAAGGAATAGAATCTGTGCATATTACATCCTTTCCTGCAATTGCATCCTTCAAGTTATCATTACAGGTAACTCTCGGAATCTGGTACTTAGCCGGACTACTTTGAGACAGAGAAAAACCAAATACATCTGCAGCCTCTTTCCAGGCTCTGCCTATATTTCCATCTGCCCCAACAAACAAGTACTTATCCTTAAGATAATCAGCTCTGATTTTTGAAAGTGTGTATAGGTCAGACATAATTTCACAAGGATGGTTATCATCTGTCAACGCATTTATAACAGGGATATTCATTGCTTCTGCCATTTTATCAAGCATGGTGATATCCGGATAGCGCACTATGACTGCATCTGCCCAATTCTGGAAATATCCGCACACATCCCTGATATCTTCTTTTTTATCCAACGTTGCCGGATCAAATAATATGGACTGCCCACCAAGAAGATAAATGCCCTTTTCAAAAGACACTCTGGTTCTTATGCTGGATGCCGGAAAGAACATAATAATAGTCTTCCCCTTTAAAAAGTTATCATACAGCTCTATCGAATCAGCTATTTTGAATATTTCCAATAATTCACTTTTCTTGTAGTTGGTAAGTCTTATAAAAGAATTCATTGTCATGTCCTTAGTCATTTATGCTGGAAGTTATTCCTTCAGCCTGGCTGTTGCCCACTTCTGAGACTCTTTCAGCAGAGAATCATTAGCGCAAAATTCAGTATTTACTCTTCTGCTCTCCGTTTTATTAATGTTTCTGCAATCATCTCCATGCCCAATATGCGTATATGAAAAGCAAAATGTTCAAACGGATCCAGCATGAGCATAGCAGAGAAGATAATGGTTAAAACTATGCTAATAGCTCCGATTATCCTGAATTTTCTTGTTCTATAGTAGTCATTGATCTCTTTTGCCACATCATTTAAGGAAAAAACAGCCCACACAATACCAAGGATTGCTATTGCCTGGTCTGTTTCAAGCAGAAGGATGATTCCGACAACGCCTCTGACTATTGCATCACCAAGACTTATGGATGATTCAGGAAATTTAAGTTCCATGAATATATTCACAACTGCATATATGATAAGAGCGGCTCCGACAATATAAGGGGCATGAGTCGTTATCGCACCCGGAAAAAGAATGAACACAATGCCCAGAGCGATAAATAGGTATATTTGTTTGTCTTTTTTTAGATAAGAAAGCAATATTTTTGACATATGATTCCTCCTGGGATAACTGTTATTTGAACAACTCTTCCCCCATTATTCAGTCTATGGTTATCTCTTTTTTACTCTTCGCCCAATCAAGGATTGGCCGTGCATCAGGGTAAAAAAGGTCCTTGGGAATACTATTCTTATCAAAAAACCTATGCTCAAGCACTTCCGAATCGGAATCAGAGATCTTTCCCGTAAAGCTTCTTGTGATAAAGATAACTGACAGGGAATATACCACATCTCCATTTGGATAATGTATCTCCCTGTCCTCACCGGAATAAAGCCCAAAAAGTTTAAGATCAGAAACTTTTATCCCAACTTCTTCTGACAGCTCCCTGGTTGCTGCTTCTATGTAAGTCTCGCCGGGTTCAAGCGCTCCACCCGGCACACACCAATCTCCTGTGTCACTTCTCTTTTGAAGAAGGACCTCTCCTTTTTCATTTTCTATGAGCACACCACAACCTACCGTCATGACAAGATCATGGCCCACGTGCTTTCTCATTTCTGCAATATAATTCATCTGATCATTCTCCCTTTAGTATTAATGGATCTATAATTATCGACGAGATTCAATCTTTGAAAATATTAACGGTCCAAAAAAGTTAATACAGAAGTACATCAGTGCATTCTGAGCAAATGCTGACATCCAGGCAATGGGTAATAATGAAGATACTCCTGCCGCTAATATAGCCGATATAAAAAAGAGGACAATTCCAACTAACAATCGTATGATTCTGTTTTTGGTACTCAAATTGTCTGTACTGAAAGCAATGTATTTTTCTTCCAATATCCAAGCCGTAAGAAAACCAATAGCCAGCCCGGCTTTACTTGCAAATGAAGCAATAGAATGTAAAGGGTCATATAAAATATTACCATTTGCATCATAATCAATCGGATAATTCTTGGTACACACAAATATTAGGGCAGCTATTATTACAATAACTGCTGTTCGGTAAAAAGTTCGTCTATTTTTCTCTGAGCTTTCTATCTTGCTCTGAATAATATACGCAAAAAATATTCCGGCTACAGCTATCAGCATGCCTGCCAGGACATCTTGCGGTGTATGAACCCCAAGGTAATTTCTTGAAAAAGCAACTAATAGAACCAGACAAATGCATATTATTGAAAGCAGCTTTCTTTTTCTATATACAAAAGCCACAGCCCCGAAAGCAGAAGCACTTCCTTGAGTATGACTGCTGGGAAAAGAATAATCTCCTGCACCCTCGATTGCTCCTGATGCAGGTTTTATGAGTCCTGAACGTATCCAGGGTCTGTAAACGCAAAATATATTTTTTATGAATACATTGATAACAGACGCTATTGCAAGTGAAAACCAAATAAACTTCCCTCTTTTTTTATCAATGCAAAAGAAAACTATCATTGGTATCAAAAGAATGAAGATCCCACCGGCAGTATCTGTGATCAACATCATAAAGCTGTTAAACCATTCCGGAGCTGTTTCTCTTATTTTTTGCAAGAATAATAAATAACTTATGTCCATTTATAATTGCCGCCCATTCAATACTTTAAAGTATTATAGCACATTGATGGGTAAAATACTCTGAAAGCCTCTATTTATCTGGGCTTACCAATGGCATTATTGATTTGATTAAATAAATTATCGAAAAACGATAAATAATTGTTGACAAACATTTCAATGGATGGTATAAATTAATTATCGACAAACATTAAATATTTAAATGTAACCATAAACAAAGTAAACTAAAAAGATAAAGGTGAAGGTAGAGGTAAAGGAGAAAATCATGGAAAATGCAAAGATAAGTAAAATCAAGAAGTCAGCGTCTGTAATGGCAACAGTATTAAAGGTATTCAGGGTGTTCTTCACAGTTATGTGCATTATCTGTGTGGTCTGCAGCGTTATTTGTTTCATAGCAAAAGATAAAACAGATGGAAATGTAATGTATGACAACGGACTGACTCGTGTTCTTCTGCCCATTTCAGAAGCGGAATATGTGGAAAGTAGCGGATTCAAATTCATTAACTCTTTAGGAATTGACAATGTTGCTGTATTGGGCGGACTCTACTGCCTTGCAGCTGCAGTTCTGTCAGCTATTAGCGCAGTTCTTTTCAATATCATCCGAAAAGTATTTGTAGATATCAAAGAAAGCGATACTCCGTTCACTGAAAGCATTCAGAAGAGATTGAAGATCACATTCATCTTAGTAACGGTTCTCACCTTGCTTTTCAGTGGAAGCCTTGGTTTTACAGCAATCATTGCCCTCAGTTTCTGGTGCGTATATTGCATCTTCGGCTATGGTATCGAGCTTCAGAAAAATGAAGATGAGACATTATAAAGGAGGCTGCCATGGGAAAAATCATATTGAGACTGGACCGCGTTATGGCGGATCGTAAAATGAGCTTGAATGAGCTGTCCGAGAAGGTGGGCGTTACCAACGTGAATCTTTCCAAAATAAAAACCGGTAAAGTCAGTGCTATCCGATTCTCCACTTTGGAAGCTATCTGCGATGCTCTGCACTGTCAGCCCGGAGACATTCTGGAATACGACCCGGAAGCAACCGAATAGAGTGGACCGGGAGCAATGATGGAGATGTTGTTTAAGACATAAAAAAAGACATGAAAAGAGGGAGCAATTCGCTCCCTCTTTTCATGTATGTACATTTATACCAGTTTTACCTGGAACTGTGACATAAGGTTATGCAGCTGGTTAGACTGATCTGAAAGCTCACTTGATACTGCACTTGATTCCTCAGCGGTTGCTGAATTGTTTTGAATTACCTCGGAAATCTGCTCGATACCCTGATTAATTTCTCTCATATTGCTTGCCTGATGCTGAGCCATATCTCCGGAGGTTCTCATCATTTCAGCCAGCTCATTTACGGAATCACCTATCTCATGCAAAGTAATCTGTGTTTCTGCAACGATCTCATTACCACTGTCAATTTCTGCAAGAGCGGAACTAACGAGTGCGTGAGTGCGCTGTACAGCGTCATTTGACTGCTGAGCAAGTTGTCCTATCTCCTGAGCAACAACTGCAAAGCCCTTACCTGTATCTCCGGCTCTGGCAGCTTCTATGGAAGCATTGAGAGCAAGGAGCTTGGTCTGGGATGAAATAGCTTCAATACTGTTTGCAACTTCCT
>SVFZ01000127.1 GCA_015056585.1 Butyrivibrio sp.
ACAAGTGCTTTTCTGTAAGCAACCATTCCACCGCCTACTATCAGGCACGTTTTCCCTTCAAGCTCTACAAAAAACGGAAAATAAGCCATTGTCACTCCTCTCTCATCCAGTCCTTTAACCCATCTAATGTCCGAAGCACCACCTTTAAGTCCTCACTGGTAACATGATCCCTGATGCGGTATAAAAGAGTATCAAGCCGCTTACCGGACAACACTTCTTTTAATTCATCCATTTGGGAAACATAAGGATGAAACAAAATTTCCTTTAATGCCCCATCCAGTTCTTCTTCCATAATCTCTCTGGCGCAGTCCAGTTCTTTTAGCTTAATCTGGGTATTGTTCTTTGATAGTGTTTCAAAATAATCAATATCATATAATGTAAGTCCGGGATATTCCCTGATCTCAGGGTCCATATCAACAGGTACGGCTACATCAATAAAAAGCCGCTTTTTATCCGAATTTACACATTTTTCCAGTTCTTCTCTGGTTATGGTATAGTGAGGTCCTAAAGTTGCACTGATCACCACATCCATATCATTCATATATTGGTAGCGTTCTTTGTAATCCACTTCTCTGATCCGGTCGCTGTCCACTTTCAGCAGCAAATCTGAGGAGTGGGTTCTGACAGTTCCTGTTACACGGATACCGGGCTTACTTAGCAGATTCTTGGTTATGGTTCCCCCCATTTTCCCTGTCATTCCGATTACCATAACATCTTTATACTCTCCCTCATTGTTGAAATGAAATACTTCATTTGCCACAAGAGTTGCAATGGAAAGAGGGGTTTTAGATAGTCTGGTATCTGTTTTAATCCGCTTTGCTGCAGCCATCGCTTTCTGAAACATCACATTCAGCTCATAATCCGCAGCCCCTGATTCTCTGGAATACTGATAAGCCTCCCGAACCTGTCCCAGAATCTCATCTTCCCCTAAAACCATGGAATCGAAACCACAGGCAACCTTAAATAAATGCCGGATCGCACTCTCTTCATTATAGACATTTAAATATTTAATTAATTCCCCCAGACGCACTCCCTTTAAATCGGCAGCCTCACGCTGGAGTTCCCCAATGGCATACTTTGATCCGGAAACATAAATCTCACTGCGGTTGCAGGTGCAAAGCACAACCACCCCTGTTATGGAATCCTTATTCATCAGTCTGTTTATTAATTCAGCCTTCTCTTTCGTACTGAAGGCTAATTTTTCTCTGATATTTACCGGAGCCTTTTTGTGGCTCACACTCATACAATACATGTTTTTTCCAGCTTTCTTCTCTAAACCTCGTAATCAAAACCACGTTCCTATTCTACCACAACCCCATACGCAGGGCAATGGAGTGTTAAAACTCCGATTGCATTTTTTCAGATGCCGGGTATAATAAGAGAAATACGTTGAATGGGGGGAAATGCAGATGCACATAAGAACAGTTACACCGGAAGACTCTGATCTCCTGGTAAAAATGTTAAAACAGCTGGATACAGAAACCAGCTTCATGATGTATGAACCTGGGGAACGGACCGCAACAGCCGATGATATGAAGCATAGAATTGAGCAGTGGGAACGATCCGGGTCCCTTTTTCTATTGCTGGAAAACGAAGGGGAATTAGTCGGTTTTATTTCTGCTTTAAGGGGAGATCCACGAAGGATCCGCCACAGTGCTTATCTGGTTATTGGAATTTTAAAAGACTACAGAGGTAAGGGATACGGAGCAATGCTCTTTCAGAAAATGGAAGAGTGGGCAAGAGAAAATAGCATTACCCGACTGGAACTGACCGTCATGACCGAGAATGAACAGGCACGCCATTTGTATGAGAAAATGGGGTTTTACATCGAAGGAAAGAAAGAACGCTCCATGATTGTAGATGGAAGAGCAGTTGATGAATATTATATGGCAAAACTTTTGTAATAAATATCCCCCCTGATTAGAAAAACGCAGAAGAAAAATCGATTTTTTTATAATCAGGGGGATTTTCATTACTATTTACTTATCTGTTATTCTGTTTTCATAACTCCATTTTCATCTACATCATGTCCGTCAATTCTAGTACCTGTCGCAAGGATACCATCGGCATAGAAATAATATTTCTTACCATTTGTATCCAGCCATCCGGTAAATGCTTTTCCATCTTTATAGTAGAGATACTGGCCGCCATCATTGCTTGCCCAGCCCTGTTCACTGGAAGGATCTATGGTGAGCTTTGCTAAACGATAAAGCATCATGCTGGCCTGTGCCCGGGTCACATTGTTTTTGGGATTAAAGTTATTATTCTTTTCGCCCATTATCACGCCCGCCTGCTGCATGGAAGTTACAGCTTTTTTGTATACACTGTCAATGCTTGCGTTATCATCATAGTTAATTGCATCTCTGGTAATGGATAACGGACAACTCATGACTGCTTTCGTATAATTTTGTAGAATAAGAGCCATTTCTTCTCTGGTTACAGGCTGATCTGGTAAAAACTGTCCGTTTCCAGAAGCTTTTATAATACCTTTTTTATTCGCCCAGTCTGCATAAGAAGCTGCATTGCTGTCAGAACTTACATCTGTAAAACTGTTAGCCTGATAAAGCCCTGGATCCACATTTGCCAGTCTGCCAAGTGCTGTGGCAAGCATTCCACGGGTAATGTTATTATCCGGTGAAAATACGGTGTTAGAGGTACCGGTAATCAGTCCCCGTCCGTCCATATAATCCATTGCTTCTTTTGCCCAATGGGTGGAGATGTCAGTGAAACGATTGCCCTGTGTATAGCCCACTCCGCCTGCCTGGAACTGATTGGAGGTAAATATTATACTGTTTGTATTAACGTCGTAGGCAGAGTTTGTAATACGGGTTGCATTTCCCTGTTCGTCAACCGATACTGCGTAAAGATATCCTGATTCTTCTTTGTCCGGAGTGTATGGAATTGAGTAAATGGCACTTCCATTTCCTATTGATTTAATCTCCATACGATTGCCATCTTTGTTATATCCGGCTGTAACGCGGTATACTGGTCTGTTCATAATGATTGTCTGGGCATTGCCGGAACGTCTGGTTTCGGGAGCCATGGTAATGGTAACGTCTCCTGTACTCTGGACGCGAAGATTTCTCAGTGCCTCCAAATCCAGATTTAAGGCTATCATACCGCTCCTTAACTCAAACTGTCTGATATATTTCTCTGTCAGGATCTTTAATATGTACTGTGGGATAACAAATCCAACAACCTTCTGATCTCCTAA
>SVFZ01000044.1 GCA_015056585.1 Butyrivibrio sp.
AGCATCCTTAAATATAATTTCAGCACCTGCAGCTCTCAGGAGCTTTTCCTGTGCCTCTAAAGAGTTACCATCTTTAGCCTGGTTTTTAGTACTTACACGACAATAGCCGTATTGCATATTCCCGCCTTTCAGATCACTTTATTCTCTCAAAATATACCATTTTTGCATTTTCTTAACGACACCTATATATGACACCGCTCTATGATGCTATTTTACTGCATTGAAATACCGGTGTCAAAACTTTTAATATTTGACACCGAAAAATCTCAATCAAAATGTTCAGAGAACGTCCATTGCATTTTTTTGAACATAAGTAACTTCTTATTGGCATAAGAATACTGGTATCAATTTCTTAAAAAATGTTCATGTGTAAACTGATTTATTAGACACTTATCCTGTGGCTTTAAGACCTCTTTCAGTATCTCTCTTATATCGTACATCCGACAACCATATCCTTTGTAGCCTCTCATCTCCATTCGTGGCATCGAAAGGCATGATATATTAGCGCATTTTATATCCGCCGGGCTTTCGGAAGACATGACATAATTCTTCCCTAGCACACCCGATAACATAAATAAAGTGCGTAAATTGGCGATCAACTCAACTTACGCACTTTATTCTGCTTAATCAATTCACAGTAGACTCCACTTACTTTCATCGTTCACTAGCGTTAATAAAATGTCTTTTATCATATGTTTTCTCCAAAGCTTCTATTTCATTTCTACTAGTTTGGGAAAGTGGCGAAAAAGTTTTTTTCATTTTCAAAAAGCTTTTTGTACCAATTGATGCTTTACCAGCAAACCTTTCCTTATTGACTTCTTTTACAATCTGCTCTATTTCTGCACCACTATATCCAATAAAATCTTTCGCCAATTTCTCATAATCCTCAAAGCTTAGTCCACGAGCCTTAATATGCGTCTTAAAGATTTCCTTAATTTCTTCTTCATTAGGCAGGCCCACATAAAAAAGCGCATCAAAGCGTCCTAGTCGCGTCAATTCTGGAGGAAGTTTACTAATATCATTTGAAGTGCCTATAACAAATACGTCTGACTTTTTTTCTTGTAGCCAGGATAAAAAGAATCCTAATATTCTACTAGAAGCTTCAGACTGCTCTGTACTAGCATTAAAAGCCTTTTCCATTTCATCAATCCAAAGTACACATGGCTCGCTAGATTCTGCAATTTTTAATGCATCACGAAAATTATGATCAGATTCACCCTGATACTTGCTCATAAGATTTCCCATATCAAGTTTCAGTAGAGTCCACCCCAATTCCTTTGCTGCATATTTAGCACTCAATGATTTTCCGCAACCAGGGATTCCTGTTATTAGAATTCCACGTGGAGGATCTACTGATAGTTCTTTTGCCCTATCTTTATTGGCTATATAGTTATTTGTATCTTCAATTGTTTTCTTTATTTTTTCTAAACCACATGGGGTTATTACATTATTAGTATCAATAACTTCCAACAATGCATTATTCTTAATAATCTTTTTCTTTTCACTAAGGACTTCTTTTTCTAAGTCTCCTTCTTTTGCACTTTTGCTAATGCTTACTTGAAGAGATCTTTCAATTTCAGCTTTAGTCATGCCCTTACAATTCGTAACCACAGTAGTTCTATTAATCTGTATTTTCTCACTATTTTTTTCATAGTCATCCAGATATGGATTGCAAATCTCCCGTATAGTATCTTCATTAGGATAACCAATGCTCTCATCTATATAAACCTTTTTTTCTATTGTAGAATCAAGCGATAAGTGTCGGGCCAATAAAAAAATAGAGATCTTACCATTATTGTTATCATTATGTTTTTCAATTTCTTCAAGTAAGATACTTATTTTTCCATTTATCTCCTGTCTTTGCATCTCCTTTTCAATTGTTCTGAAAATAAACACCCTATTATCAGACCAACTGTCAAGATTGTTATATATGTAGTCAATTACATACTCTAGTGGAGCTTTATCTAAGCACTTTTCTTCCGTCTTTGCATTGATTAAACCATGGAGAATATCCCAACAGTATATCTTGTAGCCCTTATCAACAATATCTGCAGCCTTCTCAATAACGCCCTTAGCTTCTAAATCATCCACAGTGTTTACTAAAACGCAACATAATCCACTTTTTATTTCCAAATATCTTTTATATTCATTTACATATTCTGCTTCCTGCCTCTTTTCCCCTTTTCCTGATTCTTTTTGAGTTTCAACAATATATCCGATTTGACTTAGTACATTCTTTATATAATCATTAGAAGATTCAAATACTATAGCATTTATCCCCAAATCTGCGATTTTTTCTACCACTCGAATAACATCTCTGATTTCTTTGACATTCAAATTTAGGAGTACTGCACAAATAATAGTATATGTGAGGTTATCTGATTTCCCTTTATGTGTGTTCTCAGCTACCTTTATTTCTTTATAATCATTACGAATAAGTAGCAAACTATAAAAGAGCCAAAAAACAAAACATACTTTTTCCAATGTTTTATCACGAATACTTTCCAGGAATTCCTCTGTAGTTGGGGTCTTTTTTCCTTTTAATTGGTACGGGATAGTCATTCTATCTATATTAGCCGCGGACGATTTAGCTCCCAAAACAAATGGCACTTCTAATATGTCTTTAATATACTGAGAAACCTGTAATGTATTGTTCTTCTTATCAGCTGCCAAAATAGCATTCATACTGTCAGCAATTTTTTCTATTTTTTGGGGCTCCTGACCTCCTGTTCCCGTGCTCGTTTTTACAGCATCAATATACAATTCTACAAATGTATTAATTTTACAGGCCAGAAAGTATTCCCATGACTCTACACTTCTATCATTTTCATTAATACTGATATGCTCATCCAAATACATTCTTATTTTCTTATTCATATACGTTTTCCTCTTTGAACACTAAATCATCGGCTCTTTCAGCCTCAACATCTCGTTTACTAATCCGAACAAGGTACCTCACATTCGAATTAAAATCTTCATCCAGAAACCGATCAATGCTCATTTTGCAATTCTGAAACGCAAGAACAATGTCCTCCCCCACTTCGCCAATTTCTTTAACAATCAATTTACTTGCCTTATTGTAAGCACTCTTAACTCTTTTATTTAATTCAGCAAGAACATCTCTTAGTTCTTCACCCCATAAGTACTCGATTATCATAATTGCTATAGAACCAGCAAGTGCTCCAACCAACGCTCCCAATCCTGGAACAGGAATAGCAGCTTGGAATGCTATTGTTCCTAGCATAATAATTGCAGCGTCAATACATATTATCTCTGCTTCCACGATAAACTCTTCCGTTGTCAGCTTACCATCAACATAATCAGGTATCAGTGCAGCAATTCCAAATACCGCCATAAGTAGAGCTCCTACACCTGGAACAGCCGCTTCGCAATATGATCCTATTACATATAATGTTGTAGCTGATATTGCCGCTGTTCCTGCTGAAAAGACTGTTTTCCCAAAAATATCCTGCCAATCTTTAAGCTCATAATCCTTTAATTGTTTTCCTTCAGTTTTATACTTGTTATATACATTTAGCACTAGACTAATAGCTGCAGATATTGCAGCAGCCTCCAATCCCGCTTTGGCTGCATTTTTCATAACATAGTTGATCTTGATAATATCAGCATCGGTTAGCATAATTGAAGCAGGAGTCACGCCTTCTTCTTTTGATAATTTTGCTATCCTTTCAGAACCACCTTTTGTAAGAACAATAGACTCTGTGCCCTTACCATCCCTTACGCGGTCATCAAGCATTTTTAGAGTTTCTCTATATCTTTCTGCTTGCTCTGGCCTTCTTGCAGACTCGATTTTTATCATCCTATTCAACCATGAACGTGCCTCTTCGATTTGATCTGAAGGGATAATTCTAATCTGATCTATATACATTGGATCATTTACATTGCATAATTCATAATTTCTATCATGCAAAAATACCTCTACTGAATCTTTTCCTCCTTTAGCTCTATACTCAGTAAACCGTTCATATATACTCTTAGCCTGCTGTTTAGCACTAGCTTCTCCAGTTTTATAGTATTTGGAGCCAAAAGTCTTTCCAAAATTACTTAAAATATCCGGCGATGCAAAATCATTACTCCTCGGCACAAATACTCTATGACTTGATCCTCTCTGTACTGCATTAAGATTAAATGTTCCCGCATGCCAATATTCAGCTATATCACCCTTTAAGGTATCTATTCTTCTTCCGGTTCCTGCGAAACTGTTTAGAGCTTCTATTAGCTTATCTCTTTCAGCAATAACATTTCCTCTATAAGCAATTCCTTCCTGACCTCCAAATATAGCTGATAACATATCAGATAAAGCTATTGATCCTTCTGGATTCTTTACAATTTTATCTGATTCTTTATTTTTGTTTTCTTCCATCTTAGGCTCCTTTCCTTCATTAATAGCCTTACAATTCCTTTATTAAATTACCCTGGCTTTTTAGCCACATATCTATTCCATCGCCGAATACCTCAGCTTCTATTAAATATTTCCCATCATCTTCACTGATTATCTTTGCTGTCGGAAGCCGGTCCAATACTGCTTCCACAGCATACCCAGAATATTCAAACTTCACTTTTCTAAGCTTTCCGCCATACATAAACTGTATTCGTTTCCTGTATTCGCCTTCCTCGAACTTGTTCCTGTATGGAGTGCTGAAATGCTCATCCGTTACATGAAGTTTTTTTATCCTATCAATCCTGTATATGGTGGGAAAGGCATCATTCGGATCCTTAAAGGCCTGCTCCTTATCAATATTCCGGATCCTTCCCGCCAGGTAAAAATAAAACTCAGAAAACATTATCGCCAACGGCTCTACTTCTCTATGCTTTGGAGAATGCCCTTGTACTCCCTGGTAATCAAATTCGATAACATACTGGGAAGCTATCGCATTCCCTAGAGGCATCATCTTATCCAGAATCTTTTGCTTATTGGTGAGCTCCACATAATGGAAGCGTTCATTCCTCATGAGATCTGAAACCAGTTTCTGATTTTTTAGAGGAACGCAGCAATCAATCAGTTTATCAATAATGTTGCCCATTTCTTTCTTCGAAAAAGCTCTGCTAGAAAGAAGAATCTTACATATAGCAAGGATCTCGTCATTTGAAAGCTTAGCGTTATCGGCCTGCTCTATCCTGTACCCTTTAAGAGAATAGTCATATATAAGATTATTAGGAATTCCATCCGCTGCAGCTTGGTTATCCAAGAATGTACGAATCTGTTCTATATCTCTTTGGATACTCTTTTCCGATACACCAAACCGCCTGGACTCTTCCTGTTTGTAGATAGTTCTTCCATTCATAAGGCGCGAGTATATGGATAATGTCCGGTCACTCTTGCCTTCCTTTTCAATATCATCAAACATGTATAGTCAAGCCTCCATTCGCATTGCTTTTATATACTCACAATTAGTGTCATTTCAATCTCTTTTTTAGAATCTCCATATCTTTCATCGAAAGCCCTTCCCGCCAATCTTTCTCACTCCATATCTGAGCAAAATCACCATTTCCTTCAATCACAGCAGCCTCTTCAATATGCGCAAACTTTAGAAGCGATTGTGGTATATTCAAATGGTTCATTTCATCAATAGAAATATCTGTAGCACTCGCTATAAAAAAGCGTATTAACATGCGCTTATCGGGTTTCTTCTTTGGCACTGTCGCTAACATAGCCTCGAACTGCTCATATGCATTCCCTGAAAACAGGAAAAGACTACCATCAAAGCCTTTGGTAACGACAAAAACATCTCCTATGCAAAACTCTATATCCCCAATAACCTTCGTATTGATTTCATTTCCATCACAATACAGATAAAGACTCATAACAGTGCCCTCATTCCTTTGTTTTTTAGCTATAGTTTACAAAGAAGCAAGGACAACAATCGTCCACATGCTAAACATATGCAGTATATTGTCATTTAAAATCAAACGTAAAATCAAAATGGACAATTATCTGCCATACAAATAGAAAAGGGGAACGCAAACACGCGTCCCCACTAAGTTTATTCTATCATTTCATTTTTACAAATTCCGCTACTTTCATCTAAAACTTTATTAAAGTTTTATTAATCATATTATCGTTAAAACGGCAAAACAATCAGACTCATCCAGCCTTCTTATCAACAATGCTCACAAGGGATCCCAGAACCAATCTTCTAGGGCCAAAACACCTGCGGAAACGTTTTTCATCAAGAATCCTGCAGTTATTTGTTATCGAGTTTATCTGTATACTCCAGCCATTTTTAAGATCTATGGATTTCCAGAAAACGCCACCATCCAGTGCTTTTATATCCATATTGTAATATACTTCCTTATTTTCCCTGCAAAGCTTTTCCAGATCAGTCACCTCAATGCAATCAAGTTCTTCCTTTTTTATTCTTAAATAATCAAACATATCATTTATACTCATCTATGATTCCTCCTTGCTATTTATGAAGCTGTGCTAAGGGCTTCAATGTTCTATCAAACACCTTGTAATTTCTGTCATCTCTTGGACTGCAGTAAACGGCATACTCTATGACCTTGAAGGCATGCAGATAATCTTTGATAACATTCTTTGCTGCAAGTGCAACAACCTCTGGTTTATTTCGAAAGGCACCACATCCAAACGCACCAAGGATTACAACCTCTGCACCGTTGTTACAAGCCACATCAAGTATCCTCCTAAGTCTCTTCTCATGAAGAGCAAGAAGTTCGTTATCCTTAAGTACTACTTGTTTATCTCCATCGCCCGGGTTGAAGTAATTAGTCGGATTGGGTTTAAGATTTGGAGCGGCGCAGGTAACAACATCGACCTTATACCATTCATTTTCTGGCATCATCCTCGGTTTAGCAGTATCTGTCTTAAACACAACCACTCCCGGAGTATAGATAATATCATCATTATGGATTGGGTTCTGTACTGCTCGATGTGGATCGTAGAATCCATCCCACATTCTCTGCTCATACAGATTGAAATACAGCGTCGAGCACCTGCACAGGCATTCCTCCTGAGCGCTTGAACCGTGAACAACTCCCCCACCGGGGTTAGAAGCTGAAGCAAAGTTATGAACAGCTACTTTCATATCTTTATAGCCACCTGCAGCCTCGTATGATCTCTTTTTTGAAACTATGACTGTAGCCTGATCTATATATCTGTTCTTATCTGCTTCAGGGATGTGATCCCTCTCCAGAATCAGTTGCTGCTCAGCGTTTGACATCTTTATCGCATCACGAAGTGCCTTTCTATTCTCGCAGCACTTCTGTGTATCTTCAAAAATCAAAATATTTTCTTCTCTTCCCATTGTTCCTTTCTCCTTGCAAAATGAGCGCTTTTAATCTTTCTCCAAATGCTTTTCAGTGCTATCCCAAGAGTGTCTTCTGGATTCAAGGAATAATAATTATCTGATAATGCGTCGAACTTACGTGGGTTTGAGAATTCTTCATACAACCTTTTTCGCTCGCTTTCATAATTTCTACTATGGCATGCCATTCTTCTCATATCTTTTTCCTCAGCATAACATCAGCTCAGCAACACTTTTTCCATAACTGCACTGGCTGATTTAGGACAAAATACTTCTTTACACTTGTCCCGTCCATGTTTTTCTATCAACTTTGCCTGATCCAAATACAATGCAGCATCTCCATTATCAATTATCTCATGCAAGCCTTTGTTTACATCATCCAATACATCCTTCGGAAGAAACTCATTATCATTTCCTTCATATGCCTTTTTTACAAAGGATCTAGTCCAGCGTGGTTTATCGTAATCTTTACCATATGCTTTGTAAGCCTTCTTATAACACAGCTTAATCAATCTTCTATCTTTTGCACGCAGCTTTCTGAACTCAGAACTATTACTATCATCAACCGCTGTATTTATTTGTCCATTCTTTGCCATGATATACCTCCTTCTTAGTACCATTACATTTCATGGGTTATTTGCTTCTTTGGTTCAAATTATATAATTCAATATAGACAATATGTGTCCATCTCTATGGGGCGTTCTCTGTATGCATATCTATTCGTTTGGCTTTTAATATATTTAAAGCCCAATCCATTCAAATCCTGCAAAAGCCATTCCGCAGGATAGCATCGCGCTTTTTTGCGGATCTTCATCATTGATTTTTCCATATGCAATCTTTTGTTTCGCTAAAAACGCCTCCATTCTCCTCGCTTTCAAATCTGGTATAAAATTTTTATTATCACTCATAAGAAGGTCTATTCCTAGCAATAACTCCATTTCATGTTCACATATGTTTATATGGCCTTCATCCAGGTACACTTCAACCTCCGAATAGCACTTTCTGCATGATGCCTGGAAAAATCCATCTCCGTATATAGAAACATCGACATAACGAGGACCACCAGAATGTGCATGGGCGATCAGCTTATTTACAAAAACATTTTTCTCTCAATCAAAAACATCACGATGCATGAAATTGAAGCTTGTATCAGAAAGAAAGGAACGCGTCTTAGAACATACATCTCTACACACTTCAGCAGAAATGAATATATTATTGAATACTTCATACAGCTCTGCATTTCCCTTATTTTCTGGTGCGAACAGGCTCGTTATAGGAACCACTTTCCTATATATATCCAGCTCATCAACTATTTTTATTCTTTTCATGAGTTATCTCCATCAATTATTAGCATCCTTACAACACATTTCGTAATACCTACACGTCCCGCAGAAACACTTACAGTCCCTATTGTTTTTCAATAAACAATTCGTTATCCAGAATAGTATTCTCGTCATAGCTGATCCTCCTTGGTGATGAATCCTTATCCCCAACTTGGATTCTTTTTATGTACTCATATTACAAAATAACTTGGACAATCCTTGACCATACAGAAAAGACGTAGCAAAATACTTGTTACGTCTTTAGAATATCAATTGTTTTTCTTTACAGTAAAACGTGCTTTTGATATTATGAAGTTGAAATACGTGATTGGCTTCGTTTCGGACGTATAAGAAGGGGACCTATGGCATCTTCTGCCCAATAAGTATTTCATTAATGTAGTGCCAAAACGCATGGCTGATGGATTAGATTCCACCACGGAATTTGGGCTACAACAAAATAAAAAGCAACCTTCAGTTTGGGCAATTGTAGCCCATTTCCAGAAGATTGCTTTTATTTTATTTATTATACCACTGAAGGAGCTGCTGGATGATCTGTCGTTTTCCCTCGGTCATCTGAACTTTGTGTACGGGTTTCTTTTGCCATAATTAATGGCCTCCTTAAGATTTATTTTATCTTAGGAGACCTCATTCATACAGAATTATTTCGTTTTTACAGACTTTTTTCACATACTCAAATTTTCCCATGGTGTAAATGCCAGTGCAATCGAGAACACCATCTTTAATCATTCTCTCATCTATTACCTCGTGTACGATTATAACCTTTAGAAAATGCATTGTATCTTTTTATTGTACATCGTTCTAGCTCATTTAATGTACGAAATCCACTGTTCTCAAGAGCAATCATACTTATTTCAAAAGAGTCTCCATACTTATAATCTGCGTAGACATCACCGTTTCCATGTCCGGTAAAGTGCGCATTCACTCTGTCTAATATTTTTTTTGCCTGGCCTACATAATACATATTTTTACTTTGATTATATAAGACATACACACCTGTAAAATTGTATTGTGACGCTACCTTTCTACCATGTCCACCAACCTTCATGTTTCTTAACTTGAAAAATTCTTCAGGTCTCATTTTCATGCTATTGTTTTTTAAGGCATCTACCTTCTTTGAGATTGCTATACGCCTAATAAGGCCAATTACAATAAATAAAACAATAATAAGAAAATATATGGTTATTATCGAAAAAATCGGATTTGTGTGCATTGTTATAATCACTCCTACTGTAAGTAATTATTTACGCCGTTTATAAGTTGATTCAGCTTACTTTATTTATCAACTATAGTCAATCATAAATGAGGTAAATTCTCGTTTTAAAGACAACAGTATTTCAGTACAAATGCACTTTTGGTGAAACGTTATTACGCTATATTAAATTCTATTTTTATTTTGTTATTTGACCAGAAAAGATATATATAATTTACAGTGATATTTTCAATTCTCGTTTATATTTATAATAAGTGTTTCTGCTAAGTCCAGTAAGTTTAATGCACTCTATATCAGAAAGCGTTCCGTTAAAAGCTTTGCTGTGCTTTAAGATAATCTCCTTTGCAGGCGCAGCTTTTTTGATGGTAAGTGTATTACCCCTCTTC
>SVFZ01000045.1 GCA_015056585.1 Butyrivibrio sp.
CTGATAACTGTTCCATCATTACTTGGAGTAATTCCAAGATCTGACATCATGATAGCTTTCTCAATGTCCTTGATCAGAGTCTTGTCCCATGGCGCAATCTGGATGATGCGGGCTTCGGGAACTGATACGTTACCAACCTGCTGGATTGGTGTAGGTGTTCCGTAATAATCAACCTTGATCTTATCAAGAACGTGTGGATTAGCTCTTCCGGCACGGATTGAAGCAAGATCATCTCTAAGGAAGTCAAACGATTTCTGCATTTTATCATTATACTCTTTTAACTTTTCGTTCATACCAAGCCTCCAACTATTGGTGTCCTATTAGTCTGTTGTAACTGTTGTTCCGTTAAAAGAACCTGTAGCAGCCTTTACGATGCTGTTTTCTTCCTGAAGAGCAAATACTCTCATAGGAACCTTATTATCTCTTGCAAGAATCGAAGCAGTCATATCAACTACCTGAAGATTCTGTGCAATAACATCGCTTATGGAAACTGTATCGTATCTCTTGGCATCAGGATTTTTAGCCGGATCTGAATCATAAACTCCGTCAATTGCCTTCGCAAGAAGGATATAATCAGCCTCAACCTCAATTGCTCTGAGAACAACACCTGTATCTGTTGAGAAGTAAGGATGTCCTGTACCGCCGGCGAAGAAAACCACCTGGCCTTTTGCAAAATACTTGTTAGCCCTGTCTTTGGAAAAGAGCTTTGTAAATGATCCACACTCAAAAGGTGTAAGAATACTTGTCATCATGCCTACACTTCTGAATATTTCGGAAACATAGATGCAGTTCATGATAGTCGCAAGCATTCCTATCTGGTCAGCCTTGGTGCGATCAATGTTCTCACTGCTTCTGCCTCTCCAGAAATTGCCTCCGCCGATAACAATTCCTACCTCTGTACCATCATCAACAAGTTTTTTTACCTGAAGAGCAACCTTTCTGACTGTTTCCTCGTCAAAGCCGGTCTTCTTCTCACCTGCAAGAGCTTCTCCGCTCAGTTTCAATAAAATCCTCATAATTTACTCCACTTTTTTTATTTAATTATCTGTTTTTAAGAGTCTCAAAGAACTCTGAAGGATTGACATCAGCATAAGCCTGTGAGCACATACCTTCAATAACGGCACCGTTATTGATCTGAACAGACTGAGACTTGATGTTTCCCATAACGATAGCTGTTGTATCAAGAACAACAGGTCCGTGAACATCGATGTCACCCTTAACAGCACCTGCAATAACTGCGCTTGATCCAAAAATGTTACCAACTATAACAGTGCTCTGGCCAACCTTAACACTGCCTTTACTCCTTACTTCTCCGGTAATTCTTGCTGACTCTGCATAAACCTCAGCTGCGTCAGAATCGCCGATGATCTCTCCTGTGATATTAAGCTTGCCAAGGCACTTTACGTTGCCTGCAATCTTTCCGATCAGATCAAGAGATCCTGTAGTCTGTACATCTCCTGTAATCTCCATGCCTTCTGTGATGCTGGCAGTCTCATCTGTTGGTGTCTGCTGTTCGAAATCCATAACTTCATTTCCCCCGTTTTCAATATTTTCTGTAGCTGCAAGTGTTTCCTGCGCGTACTCCTCAACATGTCCTTCGCTGATAGCCTCTATAGCCGACTTTGGCTCCTCTGATCTGGCTTCTTCCTCAGTCTGCTCCTCGATCTTCTCCTCAAGTTCCTTGAGAGATTCCTCTTCAAGCCCGCGTCTTAATTCTGCAATAGTTTCCATTGCACTCTTGGGTCCCTCTTTGGGTGTTTCAAAAAACTCTTCCTCAGGTTCTGCTTCAGGCTCGACAGTCTCCTCAGTTTCGATCGTCTCTGCTGCTTCTTCTGTTGACCCGGACTCTTCATTAACATCATCAAGCTTGATATCGTCAAGACGATTAAGCATGCTGTCGATATCTACCTTCTCAGGCTCGCCCCCAAGCGCACCCTTTGCTTTGTCCTTATCAAGAGTAGCTGTTTCTTCCTTGTCCTCCGGCATCAGAGTGTTCACGGCCTGTGAAAGGTCGTTTTTCAGCTCAGAAAAAAATCCCATCCTGATATCCTCCATTCACTTTATGTCTAGATTAGTATTTGATATGTTGAACCGGTAACGTATCATCCGTTATCGGAACTATCACTGTATTGTCCATAGCCTGAATAGCCTCAATGATCTCCGGCAGTGCCTCAACCGTGCTCATCTTGTCTGCAGCATCATGCAAAAGAACTATGGAATGTTTAAATCTCGGAACATTGTTTACCACATTGCTGTAGATAGTCGCCTTGGTGGCGCCGCCTGTGGCATCGCCTCCGGCTACATTCCAGTCAAAAAATGTAATATCCTCTTCGTTAAGGCACTCAACCAGATCCTTCATATCAGCCTGGCTGACGGTATTGGAGCTGCCACCGGGAAATCTGTAGTACTTGGACCAGGTTCCCGTAGTCTCATTCAAAAAGCGCCTTAACTTATCAAGATCCTCCTTGAAAGAATCCACGGAAGCATAGATCACATTATATTTATGGCTGTATGAATGCATTCCCAGGGTATGACCCTCATCAACAATCCTCTTATAAGCTTCAGTATACCTCGAATCAGGCTTGCCACATACAAAAAAGGTAGCCTTAACATCATACTCTTTTAAAATGTCCAATATCTTATCTGTTGAAGAACTCGGTCCGTCATCAAAGGTGAGATAGACGTACCTTGTACCCTCTATATTCTCACTGCTGCCTGCATCCTCTTTAGGTGTGTCACCTGATGTGACAGCACTGCCGTCAATGTCGTACTGTTTGTTTTCTTCTGCACCGGGTTCATCTGCCAAAGTATTGCTCTGTGTCCGGCTCTGAAGAGAGTCCTCACTCGTCTCTGCCACGGCAGCCTCTAAATCGTCACTTCCAAGGATTTCTCTCTCTGTTCCAAAGCGATTCCTGTACCATTCCAGATCAGCCCTGCTCTGCTCATATTCGCTCCTGAGCCTGTCATATCGGATAGCCAGAATAATGCATATACAAAGAGGTATAAGACATGACGCAGCCACAGTACCAACAATCAATCTTCTCAAATATGTAATTTTCTTGCTGTATACTTTTCTGGACTTTTTATCATCCTTGTCCATAGTCATTTCTTAATCAAATCTCTTTCAAGTTATAATATACCAAAAGATAGTATAGCATAGAATTGAACCGCAAAAAAGAGCAATTTCAATGAAACAAAAGAATGTCGGGAGTTTTTCCCGACATTCAAAATCTGTTGATATTATATTTTAGATTAGCTTAAAAATCCGACACCACTTCGTTGCCAGCAGATGTATAAGTCATGATATAGTCATCAAAGGTTCCTGCATTATAGCCTATAACCTGGGAATTGGTGCTTCCTCCATGGAAAACATAGCCTGTATCGGCAATATTTACAGTGTCAAATGCCACCGGTTTTCCCTTTTTAAGGAACACTGTCCTTATTCCCACTCCCTGAATATCCTTCTCGGAATAGTTTGTGGCTGATACCTCTATACATTCGCCTATCCTTGTTGTTCCCACATTCACAGAATTATATGTGCAGTTTTCAGTCTCCGATGTATTAAATACATACTGATATTTAACTGCATTTTTTATCTGTTTGTTAAGGAACTTGCCGTAGAGCATAAACTGCTGCCCTCTTCCAACTGCGTCAAAATAATCATTGACCTTTGCAAGCACCTCCCCGGCCTCGTTAAGGGCAACAAAATCAGCGTTTATACTGATATCTTTCCCTGTATTGTTGGTCGCAACAACCACATAATATGTGCTGTAACCAAATCCATCCGGAATCACATATTCACTGTCAATCTGAATGTTTTTGTTGTCTTTTGCGGAAAAATCCGATGCACTTGCATTTACAGTCGAAACACTCAAACCTGAAGCTAAAAGAATTAAAGAAAATCCTAAGATCAGCAGCGTTGAAAAAATCCTTTTTTTCATATGCAGGCTACCCTCCGAACAAAAATTATTTATATAAATAATTATGCCGATTCGAGAAAAATTAATCGAGAGTAGCGACAGTTATTTAATCCTTTTTTTAGCTTTCTTAAAAATGTATAAATCCCGCACTGGTACTGGGCTAGCGGGCATTCATGGCGGCGTTCCAATCGGCAATTCCTGCGTAATTTGCAGCGAAGTTTTTATAATTCTGCGCATTAGCGCCGTTCATGTTGGCAAAGAAGTCAAAAGCCTGCTTCCGTGCTCCGTTTTGATAGCTAAGACCAACGCTAAGGCCGTTTTTTACTTCAGCCGGGAAGTCTGTCTGCCTGTTAAATATGATCATATCCAGATACTGATTGGTCATAGTCCTGTAATACGCATAAACTATGGCTGCTGCCTGTGCTGCCTCTCCCTGATTGGAGGAATAGCCCACCTCGGTAAGCAAAATATCCCTTACCTGTCCCCTTGTTCCTCTCATGAAAGCAAGGCTCATGTAGTCAGTAAGCTGCTCAATATTCTCCATGCTTATGTAGGGAGAATCCATTGTATGACTGATCATTGCAGCAGTCTTGGCGTTCTTCGGTGTCCAGAAGCTTGTCCATACCATTGGATAATTATACGGGTGAAATGCCAGTGCCCAGTCAAAATTACCCTGTGCCTGGATGTATGCATTTACATGCTCAAGAGTTGTCCTTGCCGTATAGTTTGCTCCCCCGGCAACAGACATCCACTCATTATCAAGGCTGAGGCACACTGTTGCATTTGCGTTCTGACTCCTTATGGCAGTATAGCAAACCCTCAGAGAATCCGCATAAAGCCTGGCATAAGTAGCTATGTCCATCGGATCCGCATAATTCCATGCATCCTTTGCGTTTACCTCATTGGCTATAACCCAGTTGTCCACCTGTCCCACGCCGTGCTGTCCATCGTATCTGTTTGCAAGAAACGATACAACCGCTTCAAGGGCTTCCAGCCCCGCATCCTCGGAAGTATTCATGAGATAATAGCTGGATCTGGTTCTGCCGATCCCTGATCTCGCATAGGGAGATATCATATATTCCTCCCCTGCAGCATAAGGATTTAGCAAAACCATGGTAAGACTTATGCCCTGAGAAGACGTGATCCTTACACAGTGATCATACTGGCTCATATAAGAAGAATCAAAGTAGTAGGTCTTTCCGTTGTATGGATAGGCTATGACCTTATTTCCACCTATCACATCCTCAAGATTTATATTGTATGCAGCCTGCTGAACTCCTAAAGTCAGAACTTCGGTATTGCCGTTGCCTATTTTCGCGCCGTCAAGGATAAGGCCTTTTTTGCCGTTATTCTTTTTGGGCAGTGAAACATGGGCAAGTGCCTCAGGATTTGAGATATATCTCGCTGCGCATATAGGAACTACTGCTCCGCCCTGAAGTACCGCAATCTGGAACTTCTCGTATAGGTGACAGGCTGTAGTACCGTAGCCCAAAGGAAACACAAATACAGCTTCAGCACCGATGGGAGCTGTTGCTACCACATTGCCTGCAGGCGTGTCCTGATAGGTCTTTTCAGCATATAAATAAAAGATACCATCGTCACTATCTGGCAAATCCGATGCAGTGGCTGTCACTACCACGTTATCTCCGTTAATTGTAGCTGATGTTATGGAAACAAATCCGGTTCCTGCTGCATTTGAATCAAATGAATAAAATAAAAAAACGAATGTTACCAAAGAAAAAGTCAGAAATAGCCTTAAGAAAATATTTGAAAGTTTTTTTGCCATGTACCCTCCATAAGAAAAAATAAGGAAATTATGCTCTCAGCCTAGTAATCCACCTTCATCATGCAAAGCCCCTCAGGTCTTGCTGTCGGCCCTGCTTTTTGTCTGTCGCAGGCCTCAAGGATTTCTTTTACCTGCTCAGGCTCAATATTTCCATACCCCACTTCCAAAAGAGTTCCTGTCAGAATACGCACCATATTCTGCAAAAAACCGTTTCCATGAAAATATAGCCTTATGTAATTTCCGCTCCTTTCTATTTTTATGTTATCCACACACCTTACGGTGGATTTCTTCATATGTGTATTACCACAAAAGCTCTTAAAATCGTGTGTTCCGATAAGATATTCAGATGCTTCCTGCATTTTGATAACATCCGGTTCTTTATCCAGAATAGTCACGTATTTTCTGTCAAATACCGGTTTTGATGCCCCGTACCAGCAGGTATATCTGTAAGTTTTGCCAAGTGCATTGTATCTTGCGTGAAATCTGTCAGAACAGGCTTTTACCTCATTGACGCTTATATCCTCCGGAAGATAAGTGTTCATGTAGTCCTGTATCTCGCTCTCAGTCTTATCGGTATCCAGCACAACGTTTGCTGTCATTGCCCTGGCATGAACCCCCGCATCTGTTCTGCCTGCACCAATAACATTCACTTTTTCGCCATCAGTAACACCTGTCATTTTTGAAAGGACACTTTCAAGCTTACCCTGAATGGTCATGTCCTTACCGGGCTGTCTCTCCCACCCGAAAAACCTGGTACCATCATAGCTGATGGTCAGTTTATAATTTCGTTTCATTACTTCGTAACCCTTTCAGCACAAATTGATCCGCTTTATTAATCTTAACATAACAATCTGCATCAAAAGAAGCTAAATCTGCATATTTTATGCAAATTTAGCTTCTTGTACTGTACATATAGCAGATTCTGTCTTATTTACCGGAAATGATCACACCGGTGGCAGCAATGTATGGAGCTACAGAACCTCCGTCACAAACAAGTTCCTTGGAAATTGCGCAGATATTTTTGACAATGTCACCTATATTGCCGTTTACCATAGTCTCAGATACCGCATATTTTATTTCTCCGTTTTCAACATAAAAGCTGTTCTTGGCAACTCCTGAAAAATCTCCGTTTGTTCCCGGCTCTCCTCCTGAAAATCCGCCCATGATCAGTCCTTTGTCAACAGACTTTATTATTTCTTCAAGGCTCTTATCACCGGGCTCTACCACAAGGGCCCATCCGGTGTTTTTCACAACCTTTCTGCCTGTTTTGTTAGCCGCATAAAGGCTTAAGCTGTGAGTTTTCAACACACCCTTTTCTATGAGAGTTACATCCTCAGCCCTGAATCCATCCTGAGTTCCTCTTTCTCCGTTAACGATTCTCTTATCAAAAGGCTTCTTTGAAACTGTAAGCTTATCGCTTGCAACCTGCTCACCAACTTTATCAAGCCATAGGCTGGTTCCGTCAATAATAACTCCGTCAGACATGTAATTGCCTATGAGCGCCCCCATAAACTGGGTAACCACATCAGGAGTAAGAATAACCGTACCTTCAAATTTGCCTTCAATACTCTTAGTGTGAATACTGTTGCTTACATCCTCCAGTTTCTTTCTAAAGTTACTAAGTTCCATAAATGGCTTATCCAGATTATCTACTGTGACATATGCTCCGCTGATTCCGGTGTTGATGCCATCCTCATTTGCGCTCATATTTATGTAAAAAGTGTAGTTGCCGGAATAATCCTCAAACTCTGTCCCATTGCTGTTTCTTGATATCCAATGGCTCTTGCCGAAAGATCCTACTGCAGTCATTACAAGAACTTTCGGAAACTCCTTCTTTATTGTGTCAAGACATTCCTGTATTCTCTCCACAAATTTGTCCATATCAGGCTCATAAATCCCCTGTCTGAATACTTCCTTGCCCTGATCCGGAGCTATGTCATGACATGGATCCTCCGGAGATGACTGGGCTGCACTCTCGCTGTCTTCAGCCAGCCTCAAAAGCGCTTCCTTTGAAAGGTCATTTCCGCTGGTACTTCCCATTTTATTATCTTTAAATACCGTTAATGAAGTATAATAATCAAAGCCGGTTCTCATAAGCTTGAACTCACCGTTTTCAATGTTGAGTTCCTGTTTTTCGGACTTTACAAGAACATAGGTATATTTTTCCAGCTTTTTATCTTTAAGTATATTGTCAAATAAATCCGCAACTTCTCTCATCTCGTTCATTTTGTATACGTCCTCTCCTTAAATGATAGCATTATCTTCCGCCGATCATGATCTTACAACGCAAATGGGGGCCTCCCATGCCTACTGCCATCTGCTGCTTCTTTCCGCAGAATCCGCTTGAAGTCCACTCAACCTTATCGGAAACCATATCTACTGTTTTAAGCATATCAAAAGCAACACCGGTAACTGTCGTATCAAGAAGAGCCTTCCCCAGCTTACCGTTCTTTATCTCATAGCCGCAAGTTACGCCAAACATAAACTCACCTGTAAGGTCAGCCTGACCATTGCCCGAATCTATGAGGTAATAGCCATCTTCAACAGACTCTATCAGTTCCTCCTCAGTGCTTTTTCCCGGAAGAATGCAGGTATTGCGCATTCTGATAAGAGGCTCGTCACCAAAAGACCACCCTCTCGCATTTCCCAAAGGCTTCATATTAAATTTTTCAGCAGTCTCACGATTGTTCATATATCCGGTCAGGATACCGTCTTTTATAAGAACCGCATCCTCAGCCTTAATACCCTCATCATCAAGATATACCGGAAGAGGAGCCATCTTGCCATCAACAGTGTTTGCGTAATCAACAAGGCTTACAAGATCGGAAGCTACTTTTTTACCAAGGTTTGGGCCTGCTACACTGCCTCCCATAACAAGGTCTGCTTCGACCGTATGTCCAACAGCTTCGTGAGCAAGCATTCCTCCCATCAATCCGCCAAGGACAACAGTTTTATATCCCGCTTTTGCATATACGCCTTCAGCTTTATCTCTAAGCCTCTTATATAACGTATCAATCTCCGGATAGTACTGCTCAATATCTGAGAAGTTATCCTCAAGACTGCCAAAGCCGCCCAGAGCTTTAAACATTTCGACAGGATTACCATCCTTTGTTTTTAAGCTCATGGAAACATAAATATAACATCTTGGTGTAACCAGATGCCCATCAAATGCATCTGAAGTATAGATGATCCTATCCTGCGAATCTTCGCTGTAAAATACAGAACGACTGTCCAGGTCAGGATATTTCCGAAGGATATGATCATCTATTTTGCGGCATACATCAATTATTCTCTTTTGCTGTGCATCTGCGATCTCATAGTTTGTAGGAATCCGCCCTGTTCCATATGACGGCGGAAGAAGAATTGCCTTACTTTCAACATGTCTTGAAAGTAGTTTTACGTTATCGGATGCTGCCTTCAAAACCTTCTTTGCAGCTTCATTACTGCATTCCGCAATTGAAGCAAATCCGTACAATCCGTTTTTTCCAACCCTTGCACTTATACCCTTTGATTCACTTCTTGAGTTTGAAACAATGTTTCCCTTTAAGAGTCCCACTCTCCGATAACGGTTTTCCTGCACTCTGAGCACAGTTTGAACCCCATCTTCAAACAGTGCCTTTTCTGCTTCATAAATGTCTGTTATCATATTTTCCCTCCAACATACTCTTCAAAACATAATAAACCTGCTACACATGCGATAATTATAACATTCCAGCCCTAAAACTCATAACGAAATATTGCTCCCTGTGGCATAAAAAAGACGTGGCCTCGAAAGCCACGTCTTTCTGATATTTTAACCTAAAATGTTCCCTAAAATCGCATTCAGGTGCTCATTTTACTGAATTGTGAATCTGTTGAGATTTCCGTTGATTGTATCAACAGCTTCAGATACTGATGAAGCTGCACTGGCAACCAGTTCTGATGATGAAGCTACTCCCTTGGCAGCTTCTGTTACTCTTTCAACATTATCTGCAATCTCCTGAGTTGATGCAGACTGCTCTTCAGAAACAGATGCCATATTGGTTGCTACATCGTTTACTTTCTCCATCTGTCCCGCCATTGTGGTAAGGGTTTCATTGGCATCTGACAGCTGCTGTGTAATATCCCTGAATGTAGCTGCTGCATTATTGATAGATTCTGCACTTGAGTTTATAAGCTGTGTGTTGGTCTCCGATTTTTCCGAAAGTTGTTGTACTCTGACGGACATATCTTTGATAATATCTGCGATCTGCTGTGTGGCATCTGCAGAGTTCTGAGCAAGCTGTCCAATCTCCTGAGCAACAACAGCAAATCCTTTTCCTGCTTCTCCTGCTCTTGCAGCCTCAATGCTGGCATTAAGTGACAACAGATTTGTCTGTGAAGAAATAGAATTGATCAGATCAACAATCTGGTTGATCTTTTCAGCAGCCTCATCAACACTTGAAACTGCATCTGCCATATCTTTCATGGAATCAACTATATCATTCATTCCGTTAGCAACACCGGCCATCTCATGCTGTCCGGAATCAGCCTTCGAAACGAGCTCATTCATTGTTTCTTCTATCTGCTGCTCCTGCTCTGTAACATTAGCAACTGTCTGAGCAAGTACTGTTGCGTTTTCAGCAACCTCATTAACAGCCTTAGCCATATTATCAATGTTTTCGCGGATCTGACTCATACTTGCTGACTGTTCATTGGCTGCTCCTTCAAGATCCTCTGCCGTACTCTTGGAATTCTGAGCATCATCCAGGAGCCTTCCGGAAACATCTTTTATTTCACTGAGGGAGTCTCTCATACCGCGTACAAAATGACCCATAGCAGTGTTCATATATGCGATTTCGTCAGTGCCGGTCGAGGATATTTCAACGGTAAAGTCACCACCTGATATCTTTTCAATATTACCTGTAAGGCTTGTAACAGGGTTCTTAATGAGCTTTTTGAGAACAATATTCATTACTACAATTACAACAGCTATTGCAATCACTGTGACAAGTGCAAGAATAGCAACCAGACGAGTGAGTGCTGAGAGCACCTCTTTTTGCTTGGCATAGGCAATTACAAACCAATCTGTACCGCTTACCTGAGAAGCAACAAGGTAATACTCCTCACCTTTTATCTTCACATTGACCACTTCATGAGTTTCTTTTCCCACTTCACCTGCTACGAACTTTCCAATTGCAGTAAGGAACGGATCGTCTTTAATATCCGCTACATTTTGCCCACAAACCTCAGCATTTTTATATGTGAGTAAAAGCCCCTGACCTGTGATCATCATTGCTCCACCGGTCTGGTATATCTGAACATTTCCGAGTTCTTCCTGTACACTTGATAAGAACATATCCGCAGCAAATGCGCCTTCTCTTCCATCTTTAAGATGAATATGTCTTATAACCGAAGCGCAAAGTCCGCCGGTAACCGTGTCAAAATAAGGAACATCATAGTAATAGAACCAACTGTTAGTGTACGTCATAGCTTCCTTGTACATGACGTTATCCGTGCAATCTTCAATTGCATATGTTGGGTCTGCCGGATACAAAAATGTCTTATCACTTAACATTACATAAGCTCCGGTTGGAAGAAGAGCATATCTTCCGACTGTTCCTGCAAGATATCCCATAAGTTCTTCATTTGAGCCAAATTCGTTCTGTTCAACAGCATCAGCAACGGCATTGAGATAATAGAACGTAGAATTAAGCTCTCTGTTTACTTTACTTGCATCTACAGAAACCTCATTTTGCAAAGAATTGTATATAAGATCTTTGATCATTGAATAACCAAGAGAAAAAGTAATTCCCTCTGCAATCAGGATTGTAATAATAAGCATTGCTACAAAAAGCGCAGATATCTTTGTACTGATTGCCTTTGGCGATGCACCTGCTTTACTAGACGAATTGCCGCTCATATTTTACCTCCATACAAACAATTAGTAAGCTACAGTAACTACACTAATTATTATACACAATGATTATTAATATTATATAAAGTTAATCTATAATCGTTATAAAGTGTACTTAGCAACACAGAAAATCCCATCACGCTTTTAACGCACAATGGGATTTTTCATAAAACTTTATCTATGTATTTTTATTCAAATTCTCTGATCTCAGTCTTGATAAAAGAATCCAGAAGTTTAATATATTCATCCTTGGAAAGCTTTGGCTCATACTCTTTTACAATCTTCTTTGCTACACCGGCGTTGTCTCTTAAGAATCTGTATGCAGAAAGAGCAAAAACTTTTGCTGTCTGAATATACGCAAGCTCCTCATCCACAACCTCAAAATCAGCGCCATGGAACTTTCCGTTTATTCCGCCTGTATTAAAGGTATAGACAGGCTGGATGTGCTGAAGATCACCCACGTCTGTCGAGCCGCCGCTGAAAGATCCGGCATCATCAATAACATCCACTTCGTACTTACCATCTGCAGCTATCTTTGCTGCTTCCACAAGCTCTTTATCCGGAGCTACGGGAAGTGTGGGAAGATATCCGGGCATAGTCTCGATCTCTACAGTTGCACCAAGGGCCGCACCTCCTGCAAAAAAGGCTCTGTCTGTCTTCTTGGAAGCATCAACGATCGCATCGGCATTGCCTGCACGAACCAGTGTCTCAATAACCACTTCATCAGGGACTACATTAACCAGATCTCCTCCCTTTGTTATGATAGGATGGATTCTTACGTGATCTGTATCTTTGAAAGTCTCTCTGTGATAGCCAAGTGCTGAAAGACCAAGAGATGCTGCATTTAAGGCATTTACACCAAGTTCAGGAGAAGCTGCAGCATGAGATGCCTTACCATGAACTTTAATAACCTTACTTACAAAGCCGTTATTACTTCTCTGGCTGAATGAGATCTTGTTTCCATTGACACTGTGATGAGCAATTGAAAGGTCCACATCGTCAAATGCCCCAATCCTTATCAGTTCGCACTTTCCTCCGCCGTACTTGATCTTTCCCTCATCCTTGAGTTTATTCTTAAACTCGATTTCTCCATATTCCTCAGCTGGAACAGCAAAGAATACCACCTGTCCGTCCAGAGCCTTTGCAACTTCCTCATCTGCAAGTGCCAGTGCTGCTCCCAATATTCCTGTCAGCTGGGCATGATGTCCACAGCAGTGCGCTCCCTGAGTTTCTTTATTGAAATGCGGATGATTGGAAATTCTTAAGGCATCCAGTTCTCCTATGAGAGCAAGGCTTACATTATCCTTTTTATCCTGATTAAGATAGGCCTTTACTCCTGTAACAGCATGTCCTTCGGTTACCTCAAGTCCAAGCTTTCTGGTAAAAGAAGCAAATTTCTCAGCTGTTCTATGCTCCTTGTAACCTAGTTCTGCGTTGTCATATATGTCTCTTGCAAATTCAATAATTTCGTCTTTGTGCGTGTCTATTATGTCTATGATCTTCTTCTCAATTGCATCCATTGTCACATCCTCCAAGTTGTATCCGGTATTTTTCGATGATTTTTATAATTGAAGCCCGCACAGAATGCGAGCTTCATGTTTTTATCACTATCAGTTGTATGATGGGATTGACCACAGTTCGTTGTACTTAGGTCCGTTGTTTTCCTCTATCCAGTTAAGGAACTCCTCTGACTGGTACGCAGCCACAATATCTTTTGCCCACTGAGTATCAGCGTTGTCAGCGTTAACTACGACCTGAAGCCAGAAATCCTCTGAGAGATTCTCATTGAAAAGAGCTGTTGAAGGGTCAATTCCTGCGTTGTAAACGATACTTCCTGTAATAACGCCGTAGTCAAAATCTGAAAGGCTTGTGGCGATATATGTTGTCTGAAGCTCATAGAACTCAAGGTTTAATGGGTTCTCTTCCACATCTTCAGCTGATGCTGTTGCAAAGTTTGTTCCTTCCTTAAGCTTGATCCAGCCAAGATCCTGGAGCATTACGAACGCTCTTGCCTGATTGCCGGCATCCTGAGGGATTGCAATTACCTGGCCTTCGCCAATCTCATCAAGGGATGAGTGTTTTTCTGAGAATACTGATGCGGGAACTGTAGGAATTTTTGAAAGAGCCACAAGATTTCCGCCTGACTGCTCGTTGTATGCCTTCATGAATGCCGAGTGCTGTTCTACGGAAACATCAGCATCCCCTGCTGTGATGGCTGCATCTGCCTGATTAAGATCAAGCTCTGTTACTTTAAATGTATATCCCTTCTTTTCAAGGATTGGGATGATAGCTTCTTCAAAAAGCTCTGTGTAAGGGCCTACACCCTTTGCATATACAAGGTCTTTTTTCTCATTTGCTGAAGAACTTGCACTTGCTGTTGCTCCTGCTCCGCATCCTGTTACAGATAATGTTGTAAGTCCTGCTGCCAGGGCCAGTGCTGCTACCTTCTTAAGTCCAAATGTAAATTTTTTCATGTCTTTCTCCTCCGATTTTTACATAATTATTTTTTGTATTTTGAGCGTTTAACGCTTTGCTCTCTTTTTAGTTGCCTACTCTTGCCTTTACTGCCAGATTGCTTCCAAGGCTCTGAATGATCTGTGTAATGATGATAAGGAATACTACAAGGCTGTACATAAGTTCAAAGTTGAATCTGTTATAGCCGTAGTTAAGAACAAGGCTTCCGATTCCGCCGCCTCCTATGTAGCCTGCCATAGCACTGGAGCCTATAAGTCCCACAATTCCTGTTGTAAGGCTTAAGATAAGTGAGCCCTTTGCCTCAGGAAGAATAAAGTAGAAGATCAGCTGGAACGGTGTTGCTCCCATGGACTTTGCTGCTTCATAAATTCCTTTTCCGGTATCAAGAAGTGAATTTTCGATAAGTCTTGATAAAAGAGGTACAATGTAGATCGTAAGCGGAACAATAGCTGCTGTGGGGCCTATTCTTGTTCCGATGATTGCCTTTGTAAGAGGCATTACTGCTATCAAAAGAACTACGAAAGGAGTGCTTCTTACCACATTGATTATCACATTTATGATTGTGTAGATGATCCTGTTTTCATACAGTCCGTCTTTCTTGGTAAATACCAGTGCTATGCCAATGATAAAGGCAAGGACTGCTCCGATGATAAGTGAAATGCTTACCATATAAACTGTTTCATGAATTGATGTATATACTTTTTCAAGCGGTATTCCTAAGAATTCTTCAACCTGTGCCATTTTACCCAACCTCCCTTAACAATTCTTTGTTTTCATCAAGCTCTTTGTACTCAACACCGTGCAGTGTGAAGTAGTTCTCAGCTCTCTTTATCTCCTCATCAGTACCAAGTATCTGAACGATGTGGATTCCAAGGATTCTCTCCTGTATTTCACTTATATTTGCAAAAAGAATGTTTGTCTCAATGTCAAACTTCTTATTTACCTGTGCCAGAACTGATTCCGTGGAATCAGAGCTTAAAAACTTAAGTCTTAACAGCTTATAATTTCTTGTATCTTCATATATGCTCTGCATCAGCTTTTCGGGAACTTCATCCTGAATGACCGTCTTTACAAAGTTCTTTGTGATGTCTTCCTTTGGTTCACTGAAGATATCAATTACATTTCCCTGCTCAACTATCCGTCCGTTTTCCATAACCGCCACATGATTGCAGATGCTGGAGATAACGTTCATCTCGTGTGTTACGATCACTATTGTTATGTTCAGCTCTCTGTTTATCTTTTTCAAAAGAGCCAGTATCGAATCAGTTGTCTTTGGATCCAAAGCACTTGTTGCCTCATCGCTAAGAAGAATGCTTGGCTCAGTTGCCAGTGCTCTTGCAATTCCAATTCTCTGTTTCTGCCCGCCTGAGAGCTTACTTGGATAAACATCTTTCTTATCTTCCAGCTCAACGAACTTTAAAACTCTCTCCACCTTTTCTTCTATTTCCTTATTAGGTGTGTGGTTCAGTTTAAGCGGAAGTGCTACGTTTTCCCAAACCGTCTTGGTCTCAAGAAGATTGAACTGCTGAAAAATCATTCCGATGTTCTTTCTCTTTGCCCTGAGTTCCTTTGCATTTAAGCTGTAGATCTCATCACCGTCCACGATCACCTTTCCGGATGTTGGTTTCTCGAGAGCATTTATCGTTCGCAGAAGTGTGCTCTTTCCTGCTCCGGAAAAACCTATGATTCCGAATATGTCGCCGGTCTCAATTTCAAGGTTGATGTCCTGCAGAGCATTGACATTGTTTTTCTTTTGAGTAAATACCTTATTGATATTTTCAAACCTTATCATAAATTTCCTCCCCTACTTACCTATTATGTTAGTAGGTATAGTGTTTAAAAAAAATAGTGACTTCCTTTGCTTGAATTTATACTAGCATAGGAGTCACTATTTAAAAATCAAATAAAACTTATGGCTGGGTATAACCTTTTCTTTTACCACTATCATTCTCTTGATAAAAGTACAACTGTCTCTATCGAGCGGGTAAAGGGGAACATGTCCACAGGTATGGCCTTTATGGCCTTATACTTCTTTTTGGCAAAAAGAGCAAGATCCCTTGCCAGAGAATCCGGGCTGCAGGATATGTACACAACCTTCCCTGGTGAGAGCGTTGCAACAGCATCAATAAATTCAGGTGTAGAACCGGCTCTTGGAGGATCCATGAAAACAACATCCACTTTATCTCCGGACTCGGCCATCTGTTGCATGAACCTGGTGGCATCATTCTCATAGAAGGTAATGTTATTTACATCGTTGATCTTCGCATTTATCCTGGCATCTTTTACCGCATCCTTATTAAGCTCAACAGAAATGACTTCCTTTACATGAGGGCTTGCAATAATGCCGATAGTGCCGACGCCGCTGTAGCAGTCAAGGGCAACCTCATCTCCCTTAAGAAGCGCCATCTCAATTGCAGTATTGTAAAGGACTTCCTGCTGCACCGGATTTACCTGATAAAAAGACTTGGGACTTATTTTAAACTTCATACCGCAGCAAATGTCATAGATAAATCCGGGACCGTACATGGGCTTTTCCTTGTCTCCAAGGATCATGCTGGTCTGCTTGTCATTTACATTAAGAACAATTGTTGTAATCTCAGGATGCTGCTTTAAAAGAGCCTTCACAAAATTGTTTTTTGATGGGAAAATAGGCGAAACCGTCACGAGAACCACCATTATTTCACCGGTATTTTTGCCAATTCTGATAAGCACATGGCGAAGAAGACCAAAGCCGTTGTCCTCATCATAGGTCTTGATCTTGAAGGACTTAAGCATTCCTCGAATGGATGCAATAATGGCATCAGCCTTTTGATCCTCCAGAAGGCAGCTCTCTATCGGCACCACATCATGGGTACCTTCTCTGTATATTCCCGACAAAGGATTACCTTTTTTATCATGGGTAAAGACCGCATGCACCTTGCATCTGTAGTGCTCCGGCTCTTCCATTCCAACAAAAGCCGCAACCCTTGTATAGGGCTCTAAAAGCTCCGCCACATGGGCGTGCTTTTGACGAAGCTGTTTGTCATAAGGGGTATCTATCATCTGGCAGGCTCCGCACTTCTTAAAGTATGGGCATCTGCTCTTCTTTACAGCATTCTTATCGCTGTCATTTTCTGTCTGTTTTGCTCTGTTTCCTTTTGTGAAGCCGGTTCCGGCCTTATCAGACTTCATTTTTTAATCTCCTTACACTGAAAAAAATAGAGGAAGAAAACTCCTCCCCTATTTTGCTGATTATTCATCATCTTCTTTAGAATCATCAGTTATATTATCAAATTTGAGCTCAGGCATTTCAAGGCCTGTATCCTCAGTCTTGACCGCTTCAGAGCGTCTCTTGATTCTCTCAGTATTCTTGATCTCCCCGTAGTCCTTGAATTTGATGCCTTCAATTCCCTGTGCCAGTTCTCTTGCTCTTAAAAGCTCACCCTTATTGATCTTGAAAGTACAAACTATCTTGTTGCCACTTCTGTCAAAGATGCGCTGAAAGATTGACTTGTCCTGCCATTCTATAAAATATGAAATCCTGTGAGCTAAAAATCGCTCTTCAAGCTGCTGCTTGCTCTCTTTACTGTATACCCTGCAAAAAGGCACCTCATTATTAAATACCTGATTATTTTGAATGATCGATGACATAATAACTCCTCAAAAGTAATTCTAACATTAGTAAATTATAGCATAATCTAGTATAATTAGTCATCATAAACTTAAGCAGTGAAAGAGAAAGGAAAAACTGCATGTTTTCTTTTATCAAAACTCTTCCCGAAGAAGTGGGCGTTTCGTCATCCTGTATAAAAAAGCTTATGCTCACTCTTGATGAAAAAGAGATCCCAATGCATTCTCTTCTTATAATGAAAGATGACAAGCTCATTCTCGAAAAATACTATGCTCCATATCAAAGGGATACTCTTCACAGAATGTTTTCTATCAGTAAGAGTCTGACAGCCCTTGGCATTTCTCTTTTGGAAGATGAAAAAAAGCTATCCATTGATGATCCTATAGTTAAATATTTCCCTGAATTTACAAATGAAAATACTCACCCCTTTATAAAGATGACCACCATCAAGAACATGCTGATGATGTGTACATGCCACGCTTCCACAACCTATAAGGTGGATATGAAATCAAACTGGGTAGAGAGCTTTTTTACCGTCACTCCCACACATAAGCCCGGTACTGTATTTCACTATGACACCTCCGCAGCCCATGTTCTTTGTGCGCTTGTAGAGAAGCTCTCCGGCACTGATCTTCTCTCGTATCTCAAGGAAAAGGTCTTAAATCATCTTGATTTCAGTGAAGATTCCTATATGTTAAAAGACCCGTTTGGCGTATCCATGGGCGGCTCCGGTCTCATGGCAACTCCCATGGATTTACTTAAGATCACATATCTTCTGGATAAAAAAGGTACCGTAACCTGCTCTGACGGTAAGGAACGGACTCTTTTAAATCCCTCTTTTGTCCTGGCTGCCACCGGAAACCTGACCGATACCTGCATGACAGCACCGATATCAGGCGAAGCACAAGGCTACGGAATGCAGATCTGGCAAAATGAAAAGGGGGGCTTTCTCCTCTATGGCATGGGCGGTCAGCTGGGAATACAGATTCCCGACAAAAACATGCTGATAGTTACAACTGCGGATACTCAGGGAATTCAAGGTGGAAACCAGATCATTTACGATTCTGTTTATGAGTACCTGTATCCCTATGTTAAAAATGATCCCATAAGCAATATCAGCGATGAGCATAAATCTGCTTATGATGACATGAAAGAAACCGCCAAAAACCTTGCTATCGCTCCCCCACATCTTCCAAAATCCAGAAAAGGCGACTTCGTCCCACGCTTTTTTGGATATGACATTAAAGATTCGGAAGATATACAGCAAAATGCAAAAGCCGCAGGCCGCAATGCTGATAATCACTTCGTAAGGCTTAAATATGCTCTTTCCGAAAACAAATCAGGTTTTTCCTCATTGACAGTCAATTTGTCAGAGGATGGTTATTCTTCTCTCCGCTTCAGATCTCCTGACGGAGACAGTGAAAAGAAATATGACATAAGCTTTGGTATTGGCAAAATGTGCGAGGGAGATTTTCCTGTCTATGGCACCCATTATACTGCCGGCGCCATCTGGCTTAGAGAAAATGTATTGTTCATAAAGGTGCATCTTATCGGGGAAAGTGTAGGTTCTATCCGCTTTGAATTATATTTTGAAAAAGATGATGTGACAGTATTTATGAGAAAGATAGAAGAAACCTACTTTAAAGAATTTGACGGTCATCTCTACGGAACTTTATTGTCTTAAAATACCGCAATTGAAAAAGCCACCGGTTTAAAATTCCCGGTGGCTTTGTTTTAGCCGATATCAGGTTTATCACAAAGTCTGATGCTGTCTTTAACTTTTCCGTCTGTTTCAAAAATGATGATCTCATTCTCGCCATCTTTTAGAAGCGGCGCAGGAATGTAAAGTCTCTTCTGAGGTCCGATCTCCCAGAATCTTCCCAGATTAAATCCGTTTATGAAGGCAACACCTTTGCCCCAGCCTTCAAAATCAAGGAAAGTATCTCCTTTTTCAGAAACATCAAATGTAAATCTGTAGAAGGAAGGTGTATTCTCTTTATACTCCTTGGAAAAATCAACCTTTTCAATGTTATCAAAAGGAAGTGTATAGATGTCCCAGTCGTTGTGGATATGTCCGTTTATCTGAACGCAGCGACCGATTCCCTTTCTCTGGGTCTCCATTCTGGGACCAAAGTTAACTCTACCCATGTTCTCCACAAGAATATCAAATTTTTCGTTAAGGCCCTCTAAAGATCCGGTGGAGAGGCCTGCTTCACCGATTGCTGCAGCAGCCGTTTCAGGAGTCAGCCCTCTTTCCATCATAAACTTACCGGCAAGCATCTGTGCAGGCTGTGAGCAGGCAAGGAACTTCTCCATAGGAATTTCAACTTCATTGTCAAGCTCGTGGTCGTAGAGTGTGACTAAAGGATTTTCATCCACAAAGACATTTGCTCTGTCCGCTGTTTCCCAAAGCTTTAACTTGGCAATTCCGGCCTCTGAATGAAGTCTTGATCTATAGAGGATATAACCGTAGCTTTGTCCAAGCTCTTCCATATTTACTGTATAGGGAAGATGCACAGGGCTGCTCAAGTCATCAACAACAGAGAAAAGACTTACCTTTTCCTTACAGGAAAGCTCCCCATAGCTCTTTCTCTTTATGTCCATGCTAAGCTTAACTTCAGGCACATCAACATATTTGGAGATCACTTCCTTGTACTTTTTGTACTTTTCTGTTATCTGCCCGTCCTCAGTAAGAATTCCGTCATAGTCATAGCTGGTAACATCAGGAGTAAGAGCATCATAGTAATTGGATCCATTCATAAATCCAAAGTTTGTACCGCCTTGGAACATGTAGATACTGACATTTCCAAGCTCCAGCATTTTATCCAGGTCCTCTGTGCTCTGAACAAGATTGCCCTTCATATGTCCGCCGTTACCCCAATGGTCAAACCATCCAATCCAGAACTCAGCGCACATAAGTGGTCCGCCATTTGTATAGTTCTTGATAACATCAAATCTCTCTTTTGTCTTTGATCCAAAGTTACCTGTCGGATGAGCTCCTTTTGCATATCCTCCCCTGTAGCTCTCATGATATGGGCCATCTGAAGTGATAAGTGGCACGGTAACCCCGTATTTAACCATTATGTCATGCATAAACTTCATATACTCATGATCATTGGCATAGTATCCGTACTCATTCTCTATCTGCATCAGGATAATATTTCCGCCGTTATCTATCTGGTACTTTGTAATCCTTGGCATAAGAACCTTATAGTAGTTTTCGACCGCATCCATAAAGGGCTTGTAGCTTACACGAAGACGCATATTTCTGTCTTTTAAAAGCCATGCCGGAAGTCCGCCGAACTCCCACTCTGCACAGATATAAGGAGATGGTCTGATAATAATATAAAGTCCAAGTTCTGTGGCAGTCTGAATGAATTTTTCTACATCACAGAATCCGTCAAATACAAATTCTCCCTCTTTGGGCTCAACAAGATTCCAGGGAATATATGTCTCTACCGTATTGCACCCCAAAGCTTTAAGCTTTTCAAGCCTGTCCCTCCAGTACTCAGGAACAGTCCTGAAATAATGAAAAGATCCCGATATCACCTTAAAGGGCTTATCATCAAGGTAAAAAGTATCTCTAATCTCAAATTTTCCCATAACACTATCTCCCATCAAACAATAATAATTTATTATCAGTGGCATCCTGGGGCCTTAACAAAAATGTATTTTCCACTTATATAAACACTTTGATTTTAAAATGCTTGTATAAAAAGAAAAGCAATATCGTGATATAACCCTTTTTAACCATAAAGGGAATACTGCTCCATTATCGAAACAGTATTCCCTTGTCTTTTTGGTTACATTGTTAAAATGTATTCCGAATTACTTGTAAAGAGCATCGAACTGTGCCTGAAGCTCTGCTGTAACATCATCGATGCCGGCCTTCTTAAGAGCATCCTGGTACTCAGCAACGATCTCTTCTGCAGTTCCTTTGTACTTACCAAATGCAATCTGCTTCATGTATGTTGTATGGATATCGTTGATGTTGTCAATCTTGGACTGAATATCATCTACGTTAGGAACAAACTGTCCATATGGATAGTCGATCTTTATTGCGTCATACTCTTTGTAAAGTTTCTCAATAGCATCCCAGTTCATTGTAGCGTCCTTGATCTCAAGGTCATCGTTACGTCCCCACCAGTAGTTAACTGAGATTCCGTCTGTAGCTGAGTTGTATCCGTCAGGAGTCTTTCTCATGCCATCTTCTGTGATCTCGTAAGAAACGCCCTCAACACCATAGTTGAAAAGCCTGTAGCACTCAGGATCGTTTCTGATAAGGTCATAAACCATAAGTGCTCTCTCAGGGTTCTTGGAAGCTGCTGAAACAGCCATAGCACCGTGAGTGATTGAAAGAGCTACAAGGTTCTGTGTCTCCTCACCAAAGTAGAAGAAACCAGTCTCTGCGTTAGGATCGTCGTAGATTGTGTATCCATCCTTGTGTGAGCAAAGATCTGTCCAAGTCTGTGTGTGGTGCTGTTCAGCTGCTACACGGCCAATCTTATAGTCTTCTCTGTTATCAGAAGTTGTGTTGTTAAGTACGTCTGTCTTCCAAACGCCGATCTCGTCCCACTCCTTCATCATCTTAGCAAACTCTACAAGAGAATCTGTATCTGTTACGTAAGGTGAATATACTGTGTAGAGGTCATCCTTTGTGCCGCCCCACATAGCGCCGGCATTGATACCATCAATTGAAACGTAGTTGGAGTGAGATGTGATCCATCCGCCAACCATTGTTGCATACTGTGTACCGTCAGAATCCCAAGGAATAACATCAGGATATGTCTCTTTTACATACTTAAAGTATGTTGTAAGATCTTCCCAGCTCTTTACACCATCAGCAAGTCCGGCTTCCTTAGCCCAGTCAAGACGATATGCAAATCCGTGGTTTGTCCACTGTGCGTAGTTGTCTTCAGGCATAAGATAGATTTCACCGTTGTATTTGCAAAGTTCCCAGTGCTCAGGTGAAACTGATTCCCATGTCTTTGGAGCATATGTCTTAAGCATATCCTCTGAAAGCTCAAGGAAAGCACCGTTCTTGGCATTTGGCCAAGCATCAAGCCAGTCAGAAGCTGTACCAACCAGGTCTACAGTTCCGTCCATACGTGCAAGAGTAAGGTTGTAGTTTGAAAGATAATCTGTCCAGTCGATGTAGTAAACTTCAAGCTCTGCATTAACCTTCTCTGTAAGGATCTTGTTAAGCTGCTCAAGCATTGCATCTGTCTGGTTTCCTTCAGGAGCGCCACCGGTTGTCATGTAAGTAATAACTACGTGCTCTGATGTGTCGATTGCAGGTGCCTCAGCTGCTGTATCTGCAGCTGCTGTATCTGTGCTTGTTGTGTCAGATGTTGTTGTTGTCGCTGTTTCTGTCTCAGCAGCTGTATCATTACTTGTTGTAGTGTCAGCTGTAGATGATCCACATGCAGCGATTCCCATTACCATGCTTGCGCTGAGTAATGTTGCTAATAACTTTTTCTTCATTTGAATCCTCCTTTAAGAAAAATGAATATGTTAGCCCCAACTTTTTTAAGGGGTACAACCAATGTAATAAGGTAGCTTCGAAAAAACCTCAGCAAGTCCTCTCAGCCCTTTACTGCGCCGACTGTAATACCGCCGATGAAGTATTTCTGAACGAATGGGTACAGGAAGACGATAGGTCCTGTTGCCATTACTGCTGTTGCCATCTTAAGTGACTCTGTAGGCACATCTGTAAGTGAGATGTACTGTCCTGCAATTGAATTCTTGAGAGCCTGAGTTTCATTTACAACTTTGTAAAGCTGGAACTGAAGAGGCTTAACTGCAACTCTTGAGCTCAAGAACAGGGATGACTGATACCACTCATTCCAGTAGCCCAGTGCAAGGAAAAGACCGATTGTAGCAAGTGCAGGTTTGAGCATAGGCAGGATAAGTCTTGTAAAAATAACCATATCTCCTGCGCCGTCAATCTTACCTGACTCTGTAATCTCATGAGGAATCGCCTTAACGAAGTTCTTCATAAGGATAATAAGCCATGGCGACATAAGAAGCGGGAAAAATACTGCCAAATAGCTGTCGTTAAGCTTATAGGTCTGAGTTATCAGCAGATAGTATGGTGCCAGACCTGCTGAGAACAGTGATGTAAAGTAAATATAGAATGAAATTGCATTTCTGAGAGGGAAATCTTTTCTCTGAAGTGCATATCCGGTCATTGCAATAATCAAAAGACCAACCACTGTTCCGCAAAGTGTAAGTGTTATTGTAAGACCATATGACTTCCAGATCATTCCTCCTCTTACAACCATTTCATAGGCCTTAAGGGTAAAGTCCTTAGGAATGAGCTTAACACCTTCCGCTCTTATAACTGTCTCATTTGTAAAAGATGTTCCGATGATAATAAGGAACGGAAAAATACAAGCAAGTGCATATAATGTGATCAGAATATATCCAAATGTTCTGATTATAATATCTGAAGCGCCAAGTTTTACTTTAACGCCTGTCATTTCTAATTCATTGGTTTTTGACATTTTTAGCTCCTCTTTTCTTTGTACTTATGGACTGCAAATAATTAGAACAGTGAATAGTCAGGATCGATCTTCTTAACTATGAAGTTAACTGTCATAACCATTACAAATCCAATAATAGACTGATACAAACCAACAGCTGATGCTGTAGAGAAGTTAAAGTCTGTAATAGTAGCACGATATACATATGTCTCAATAATATCTGTTGTAGGATAAAGAAGTGAGTTTGTTCCGATAATGTTGTAGAACAAACCGAAGTTACCTTTTACGATTCCGCCAAGAGCGAACAGAAGAAGGATAACTATTGTAGGTTTAAGTCCCGGAAGAATGATGTATCTGATCTTCTGGAAAGCATTAGCTCCATCAACCTTGGCTGCTTCAATTATCTCTGCATCAATTCCGCAAATGGCTGCGAAATAAACAACTGAGTTATATCCTGTCTGCTGCCATAAATGAACGATTACCAGGATTACCGGCCATACCGAAGGATCCGAGTAAGGCCCCCATTTCTCTCTTCCGAGAGATGTAAGGATCTCATTTACAAATCCATAGTCATAGTTCAAAAGGTTATATACAAGAATTCCTACCAAAACCTGTGAAATGAAATAAGGCAGGAACATCATTGTCTGTGAAACCTTCTTGAAAAGCTTGCTCTGCATTTCATTAAGAAGAATAGCAACCAGAATAGCAAGGAAGTTTCCAAGAATGATAAATGCTATGTTATAAAGGATTGTGTTCTTAGTCAGTTCGAAGAGCTTACCTGATTCAGCCAGGAACTGGAAGTTCTTAAGTCCCACAAACTTACTGCCGAAAATTCCGTCTCTGTAATTATACTTAACGAATGCTACCCAGATACCGGGCATTGGCATATAGCTGAACAAAAAGAAAAAGACTACTGCAGGCAGGCACATAAGCTCAAGAACTCTGTATCTCCATAAAGTCTCAAGCACCCCGCGCTTTTTAACCCCTGTAGTAGAAGAATTATGTGACATTCTACTCATAAACGAGCCTCCCATATTACTTACGATTGTTGAAATAATGTACAGTCCCCACTTGTGCATTTTGACAACTTGCAACCGATTTCATACTTCAATTTAAACATTAATGCCTAGTTTTCGTCAACCCATTTTCTGAAACCGATTGCAATTTTGGCAATTAGTACAAATATCAGCTCCGTTTTTTTGTAGAAAACGTTTACGTTTTGTATAATATGTCAAATATTGTATACACATGTACGAAATCAAAATCTGAATCCGCTTTCATTTGTTTCAAAATCATTGCTGCTTTTCACATAAAAAATGCACATCAATAAGATGCGCATTTTGTGGAAAACTGATTTAAAATTATTTTCTTACGGGTCCGCTGCTCTCTCTGATAACAAGCTTGGGTTCAACCTTGGTGACAGCTTCGCAGGGTTCTCCCTTAGAAGCTGCAATTGCTGTGTTAATCAGCAGTTCTCCAAACCTCTTGTAGTTGTAGTCTACGCTGGTAAGCTTTGGAAGTGTAAGATCAGCTATATAGGTATTATCAAAGCTGACAATTGATATATCCTCAGGAATGCTGAGGCCATGCTCTCTTATGCTGCGGATAATCCCACTGGCAGCAAAGTCATTGATCGCAATGACCGCGGTAGGAATCTCGGGAAGTTCAAATATTTTGTTCATGGCAGCATAACCTGAAGCCGGATCATAGGAGCTGTTTACCACATATTCCCCTCTTTCCGGTATTCCCCTGGCCTTTAAGTTCTCCTGGTATCTCTGATATTTATAAAATGTTGAGGCAACTCTCATGTTTCCGCCTACAAGAGCAATCCTCTCATGGCCAAAAGAAATAAGATGCTCCATCACCAGATTCATTCCCTCGGCCTCGTCGATCACAACACTGTATACCGGCGCCTTATCCAGCTTTCCTGTGACAATTACAGGGGTTGTGGCTACTATACTCCTGACCTTTTCGGCATAGGAGTCATCGGTTATAAGGTCATCGACACGGCCTCCCATCTGAATGATGGCATCCACCTTCTGTTGGGTAAAAAGATCCAGTGAATCTGCTTCTCTTTTAATTTGATCAAGGGTATTTGTAAGATTGACACTGTAGCCCGCTTTCTCAGCCGCCATCTCGCAAGCTACAAAAAGCGCTGAGTAGTAAGGGTTTCTCACATCTGCTGAAATGATACCAATAGTCTTGGTTGCAGTATCGGATAATCCCTTGGCCAGTGCATTTGGTTTGAAATTATATTTTTTTATCAGGTTAAGTATTCTGTCCTTCTTCTCTTTTCTGACAGAAGCACTACCATTAAGAACACGTGAAACAGTAGAAGCAGAGACCCCTGCTTCCTCAGCGATATCATAGATTGTAATCGTTTTACCGGTGTTCAGTTTTTCTTTTTCCATAAAAATCTCCGTCTTGGGGACTGTCTGAAACCGATTTCATTTTAATCTTAAGAAATATTGATGACAATGTCAAGAATGTTTATGCAATAAATTCTTAATAACCCATATATACCCCGGGAACATCATTTTCTGTTATCGAAAAATCGCTTGTCTCCCCGTCATTTTCCGCAGTTTCCATTTTCACCACATTTACATAGCCATCATTGATCATGTCGATCATAAATTTAACTATTTCAGGATCAAACTGGCTGCCTGAGCCCTTTTGAATTTCTTCTATAATGTCATCTTTATTCAAATGCCTTCTGTACACCCTGTTACTGGACATGGCATCATAGGCATCCGCAATTCCGACAATCCTGGCATAAAGAGGTATTTTGTCACCCTTAAGTCCTTCAGGATAGCCACTTCCATCATATTTTTCATGATGATATAGAGCTGTCTCGCTGACTCCTCTTAAGGACGAAAGCTGCTTAAGCATCTTTCCGCCTGCTACGGTATGATTCTGAATAAGCTTTCTTTCCTCGTCTGTAAGCTTTCCGGGCTTATTCAGGACTGCATCCGGTATACTGATTTTTCCTGCATCATGCAAAAGTCCTGCGTAATATATATTTTGCACTTCATCTTCAGAAAGCTTCATTCTTTTTGCAATTTCTGCCGCATACATCGCCACTCTTCTGGAATGACCTCTGGTGTATGGGTCCTTGGCATCAATAAAGCTTATGAATGTATTCATTGACTGCAGAATAAGCTTTACATCATTTTTTTGTTTTTCCTGATAGCTTTTTTGATTCACACCGGTAACAAGATATCCGATGAAAATAATGAACCATACAAGAAAGAAGAAATTCAGTGCTCTGCCGACATACGCATATAAAGAATATATTTGCTGATATCCCACAAAGTTTATCTTTTCCGGAACAAAAAGACTTGTACCTGAAAAAGCAACTGAAAAGCTTATGGAATTCATGGAATCTATCGAAAGATTATAATATACCGGTGTCAAAACAGCCGTGTGGCTGTTGACATCATAAAAGAATTCCGCATCATTGGCATTATCCACCTTTACACCTTCCGGAATATCTATAAATACTTTCCAGTTTCTGATGGAATTGGAATCAATGTTATTTATAGTGAAAATATATTCCGAGTTTATTCTTTTTCCCCGTTTTGTATCTTCAATCTTTTTTACTGTTGCAAATACTGAATCAGATAGCCTGCTTCCAAAAAGACTTAATTCCTTCTGATACTTTATTGAGACATTCTGGCGCAAAGCAACCCTATTGGCACAATAGGCTGTTGCCAAAACCATAAATACCGCTATGAACATTAAGAATGTATTGAATGTCTTGTTCAGTTTCATAGGTGGCTTCCTTTTTCCATAGTAATACAAATACATTATAGCCAAAGCAAAGCCAAAATATACTTATCAAAGTATTATAAATAAATTAAAAATCGATAACTCTTTTCACCGATGAAATCCCGGTAAAGGGACAAAGCAAAGACTTTTCCTGTAAAAATAGATGCATAAAAAGAAATGCCTACTGCCTTATTCAAGCAGTAGACACCTCTTTTACGTATTATGAAAGTTATGTTGAAAAAATGGGTTTAATAGGAATTAACAAAATTATTATCTCTGGATACGTCCTGATCCATCGCCACCTGCAAGCTTGTTGACCTCGTCAACAGTTACAAGGTTGAAGTCACCCTCGATTGAGTGCTTAAGTGCTGAAGCAGCAACAGCAAACTCAATTGTAGCCTGAGGATCGAATCCATTTACGCAGCTGTAGATAAGTCCGCCGCCGAATGAATCTCCGCCACCTACACGGTCAACAATTCTAAGAGCATACTTCTTTGAGAAGTAAGCCTGACCATCTGTGTAAAGCATAGCGCTCCAGTTATTATCGTTAGCTGAGATTGACTCACGAAGTGTGATAGCAACCTTCTTGAAGCCAAATCTCTCTGTAAGCTTCTGAGCTACCTCGATGTAGCCTTCTCTGTTAAGCTTACCTGTTGTTACATCTGTTGAAGAAGCTGCGATGCCGAATACATCAGAAGCATCCTCTTCATTGGCGATACATACATCAACATACTGGCAAAGCTCTGCCATAACCTTTCCGGCCTTCTCCTTGCTCCAGAGCTTACCTCTGTAGTTAAGGTCGCAGGAAATCCTAACGCCGTGCTCTTTAGCTTTCTTACAAGCCTCAAGAGTAATAGCAGCAAGGCTGTCGCTTACAGCAGGTGTGATACCTGTGAAGTGGAACCACTCAGCGCCCTCAAAGATCTCGTCCCAATTAAAGTCTTCCGGAACTGCCTCGGCAATTGCTGAATGTGCTCTGTCATAAATGCACTTTGAGCCTCTCTGTGAAGCGCCCTTCTCGTTGAAGTAGATACCTACTCTGTCGCCGCCTCTTGTGATCTTTGATGTATCAACGCCATACTTTCTAAGTGAGTTAACAGCAGCCTGTCCAATCTCGTGCTTAGGAAGCTTTGTAACATAAACTGAATCAAGGCCATAGTTAGCAAGAGAAACTGATACGTTAGCCTCTCCGCCGCCGAATGTAGCCTCAAGGTGATCAACCTGAACAAATCTCAAATAGTTATCAGGCTGAAGACGAAGCATAATTTCGCCGAATGTAACAACTTTCTTAGACATAATCAAATCCTCTTTCTTTTTACAATATAGGTTTATAAGTGAGTGATACGGATTGCTCCGTTTCACTCTCGCAATCCTGCATACATTCGGAAATCGATATGCTCATATATTCGCATATCTTTTTTCCTCATGTATGTTCGGTCTTCAAGGTCATGTAAATCTTCATGCAAGCATGAGATTCACATGACTTTGAATCCCTTTATCACTCAGTTTTTTACAAGGTGAACTGCGAATCCGCCGAACTCGTCAGCAAGATATGCAACCTTAAGATGATTATCAGCATCATAGCTAAATGATGACTCGTCAAACTTAACGCCCTGCTTACCAAGATGATATACAGCTCTGTCAACATTGTTTGTTCCGATAGCAATATGTCCGCAGGTTCCGCGTCCCTTTGACTTCATAACTTCTACTACAGATCCGGCAAATATTGAAGAATTGCCAACCTTCTTAGTAAAGCCAAAGAGTGAATCAAACTTGTCAGCTGTAGCCTCTGCAGCTGCTGCATCTGTCTCGTTGATACCGATGTGTTTCATAGTAAAGCCAAGCATTGCATTAACAGCATCTCTTGTCATTGCCTCGATCTCATCAAACTTGCCTGCTGAGATAAGGTCTTTCTTAACCATCCAGCTTCCGCCGCAGCAGAATACTTTATTGAATCCGAGATAATCATTGAGGTTGTTCTTGTTAACACCACCTGTAGGCATGAAATGCATCTTGGTATAAGGAGCTGCCATAGCCTTGATTTTGGCAATACCACCATTCTGCTCTGCAGGGAAGAACTTAACACAGTCAAGTCCAAGCTCGATAGCCTGCTCTACTTCACCGGGAGTAGCTGTTCCAGGTACTACAGGAACTCCGATTGACTGAATATATTCAACATTGGATCTGTTAAAGCCGGGGCTTACGATAAACTTAGCTCCTGCAGCCTTTGCTCTGTCAGCCTGATCCTTGTTAAGTACTGTTCCTGCACCAACGATCATCTCAGGGAATTTCTGAGAAATAATCTTGATAGCCTCCTCAGCAGCTGCTGTACGGAATGTAACCTCAGCAGCAGGAAGTCCTCCGTTAATAAGTGCCTGTGCAAGTGGCTCAGCGTCCTTTGCATCGTCAATAGCGATTACCGGAACAATACCAATCTTGTAAAGTTCTTCACAAATCTTATCCATTTCAATTTCCTTTCATACAACAATTCTATTCACAATTTAAATCCTCCGGCGCTATCTTTCAAGCGCCAGAGAATAAATTACAGGTTTATCAGCATAAAATGCATTACTCTTCAACATCCTGGAACTTTGAAGGATCAAGGTTTCCCGGATCCTGTCCGATGTAAGCTGAAATACCGCCATCGATATATACAACCTGACCGTTAATGAAGTCAGAAGCAGGAGAAGCAAGGAAAACAGCAAGTCCCATAAGGTCCTCTGTCTTGCCCCATCTCTGAGCAGGAGTCTTGGAACGGATGAATCTGTCAAACGGATGCATCTCGCCGTTAGGTCCTTTCTCACGAAGAGGTGCTGTCTGAGGTGTTGCAATATAGCCAGGTCCAATAGCATTGCACTGAATGTTGTACTGACCATACTCTGAGCAGATGTTTCTTGTAAGCATCTTAAGTCCGCCCTTAGCTGCAGCATAAGCTGAAACTGTTTCACGACCAAACTCAGACATCATTGAGCAGGCGTTGATGATCTTACCGCTGCCCTTCTTCATCATTGCAGGAATAACTGCCTTTGAGCAAATGAATGGGCCTGTAAGGTCAACGTCAATAACCTGGTTCCACTGCTCAACTGTCATCTCGTGCATAGGAATTCTTTTAATGATGCCGGCATTGTTAACAAGAATATCGATTGTACCAATGTTTGCCTCAACATCAGCAACGAATTTCTGTACCTGATCCTCTTTTGTTACATCACATACAGCGCCGAAAGCATCGATGCCGAGCTTCTTGTACTCAGCCATTCCCTTATCAACAAGATCCTGGTTGATATCGTTGAATACGATCCTTGCGCCGCTCTGAGCATATGCTACTGCATAAGCAAGTCCAAGTCCGTATGAAGCACCTGTGATCCAGGCAACTTTGCCTTCAAGTGAAAAGTTCTTTAAAAAATCCTGCATTTCTTTACCCTCCTAAAAATAATCGTTTATGTACGCATAGCTTTACATTGAATCCCAATATTACTTACATCAAATCCTTCATTGCACAATCATCCATGTCGTCGAAATCCTGGTTCTCTCCAACCATACCCCAGATGAAGGTATAGGCCTGAGTTCCGCATCCTGAGTGGATAGACCAGCTTGGGCTGATAACAGCCTGCTCGTTTCTCATAATGATATGTCTTGTCTCCTGTGGTTCGCCCATGAAGTGCATTACAAAAGCATCCTCAGGAATATCAAAGTAGAGATAAACTTCCATTCTGCGATCATGAGTGTGGCAAGGCATTGTGTTCCATACACTGCCGGGCTTAAGCTCTGTCATTCCCATCTCGAGCTGGCATGTTTCAACCTGTCCCGGAAGAATATACTTGTTGATGACTCTGTGGTTGGCACCCTCAAGGCTTCCCAGTTCCTTCTTGTTCTCATCCTTGATGATAACCACATCTTCTGATGGTGTTCCCTCTCTCTTTATGAGAACTGTCGGATAAGTCTTGTGAGCAGGAGCGCTGTTGATATAGAACTTGGCAGGTTTTGATGAATCCACACTTGCAAAGGAAACGTCTTTTGCTCCCATTCCGATGTACATTCCCTGCTTGTAATCAACATCGTACTTCTTGCCGTCTATTGTAATAACTCCGGCGCCTCCGATATTGATAACTCCCATCTCTCTTCTCTGAAGGAAATACTCAGCTCTAAGCTCATCTCCTGCAGTAAGCTTAAGTTCCTTGCTTACAGGAACTGCAGAGCCTGTTATGATCCTGTCGATATGGCTGTAAACGAGCTTGATGTCGTCAGCCTTGAACAAATCGTCGATCAAAAACTCTTCCCTAAGTCTCTTGGTGTCGTAGTACTTCTCATCCTTAGGTGAGCATGCTGTTCTAAGTTCCATACCCAAACCTCCTTTATATAATGATAAAAAACTGTAAAACTATTTCATAGGAAATGCGAAGCAATTCCCTGTAAAAACAAAAAACAAGAGTCAAACCTTAATGCATTTGACTCTTGTATCATATCGTATAATATATTCTTTGTCAGTTCATTTTTGTAAAAAAATATTGCAAATCTTGTCCATTTGTAAGTGCTTTCACTTTTTTTACATTTTTACCGAAAAAGATATTCACTTTTTATGTGAGTAGGACTGTAAGCCGGGTTATGTCTTGGATGATCATCTATCTAGTACTGCCGTCACCGACAGCATTAAGCGACCCACCTGAGGACGAGCCGGGCAAGCTCATAGCCCTCGTCTCGGTCTTGCTTCGAATGGGGTTTACATGGCTACTGATGTTACCACCAGCACGGTAGTCTCTTACACTGCCTTTCCACCCTTACGTTAGTAAAACATGAGGCGTACTCGGAAACAAGTTTCCTCGTTACGCGGCATTCGCCGCATGCCCAGCGCGTAATATGCCAATAGACATGCAAGCATGTCATTGTCACATTCCGTGCCGGTCGCCCGCCTCATTGCTAACGCGGTATATCTCTGTTGCACTATCCTGGGAGTCACCTCCACCAGACGTTATCTGGCATCCTGCCCTACGAAGCCCGGACTTTCCTCTCCCATGCCCTTTCGTATGCATGGCAGCGATCATCTGTCCTACTCACCATAATTTAATAACATAATTCATCAGATTTTGCAAATTTTGCAGCCTATTCCAAAACCTGCTCCATAAGTTCCTTCATATCCTCATAGCTTATTGCTTCGGAGCTATCAATCTGATAAACAAGACCTTCCCTTGACCACTCGGCAATATAAAAGAGCTGTGAGTCAAGCGCTGAATCAAAGGAATCTTCATCTCCGAACAGGTTAACTGTCACATCGCCAACCGTAATGCTGTCACTTACAAGGTCTGCAGTGGATGCTCCGACATTTGTAGGGATTGAATCACCAAGCTTCGCATCCATCTCCCTGACAATTACTGTATTGCCCTCTACATCGTAGCTGATAGCCGCTACATTTCCATCATAGAGGTAGTAGTCCTTACCGGACGAAAAGCTGTCCAGATACTCGATTTCCTTGAATGATGTTCCTGCTGCCTTACTGAGTTTGGCCAAAGATGCGTATTCCTTATATTTGGCTAAGGACATTGAGTTTGACGCCTTCCCTGCAGAATCAGCCTCTGCCTTGGCTCCGGCAGTTGTAGTCTCTGTCTTAAATGCAGCATCTGCATCCATTGCATCAGGAGAAATCTCTTCATAGGCCGCTTCTTCATAAGCAGCTTCCTCTGTTACTTCCTCAGCCATACTCTCAGTAGCCATAGCATTGTCGGATACATTAGGCCTTGGAACCGAAGCTTCTTCCACCATCATAGTGGAGCTTTCCATTTTGGCGCCAAAAGGCTGAACCTTGCTGACTGCATAGGCTCCAACAACAAGCACGGCAAAAGCTGCAGCGATTCCCGCATATTTTCTAAACTCATTGATCTTGGAAAATCCCTTCTTTTTGCCGGTTATTTCCTCGATTGAAACTGTACTGTCTGCGCCCTTTTCCAGCTCTTTCTCCACACCCGAAAGGATTCTGTCGCGCATGTCTTTTGAAACTTTAACTTTTTCCATTACTTCGTTATATTTACTCAAAGTCATACGCCTCCTTCAGAATTTTTTTGAGCTTTTCTCTGCCACGTTTCAGATCGGATCTCACAGTGGCTTCCCGCCTCTTTAGAATATCAGCGATTTCCTTTGTGGAATATCCCTCCTGGTAAAAAAGATGTATCACCTCTCTGTTCTTTACAGGAAGCTTTTTTACAGCCTCCCAAACGTATTTAAGGTCCTCTTTCTCCTCTGAAACAAGTTCCTCTGAAAGCTCATCAGCTTGTCTTATCTTAAGATAGCTCAGTTTGTTCTTGCTCAAATTGGAGGCAACTGTCAAAAGCCATGCCTTCTCATGTCCCTCATTTTCAAAAGCCGGAGCGCTTTTCAAAAACTGGATAAGTGTATCCTGCAGGATGTCATCTGCGTCGCTTAAGTTGTGGAGATATGAATAGGCGACTCTAAGGACAGCATTGCCGTATTTATCCATTATCTCACAGGCACGAAGACTCACGTCCCCGGCTGCATCTTCCTTTACTTGGGCCTTACTGCTTGCTTTAGCCGTTTCATCTTTTTTCACTCTGCCATGAAGCTTATTATATAGTACATTGGCAAAAGAGCTTATCACAAGATAGATCCGGTACCAATTAAGCCTTTTAGTAAAAAAGCTCTGCCCTGCAAGTTCCAAAACCATTTTTCCTCCAACAAATCGCCTTTAAATATGATACAGGTGCCAAAAGGTTTCTTTTGACACCCACATCATATCACGTCAGAGGAAAAATGTGAAAAAATTGCAGCAAAATCCCAAAGCTCATTTTAAAATCCACTTCTGATTTTTAGTTCAAAAAAGATACCCCTTACAGGCTCCTCTTTGCCATCATGCGCACCAGCTGGTTGAATTCATCCTTATACTCATCAGTGTCATTAAGGCTCTTATAGGTATCAAGAATATATTCAAAAGAAGCATCGCCCTTGTTCTCGCTGTCTGAAAGGATCATCGCAAACTCAGCCACCATTCCGGCAAATTTCAAGTTGTCGGTGGCACTAAGCTGTATAGCCTTATCATTTACAACAATAGAAAACAGCTGCGACTTATCCTTTTGAGGTTCCTTATAGCGAACACTTACAGTGGCAAGTTCATCCGAATATTCCTTCTGCTCACTCTTCTTATTTTCCTGATATTTAAGACTTATTGTATCTGCACTTCCCTCGGGAATTATCTCATAAAGAGCTACTACGCTGTGCCCTGCGCCCATTTCTCCGCCATCCTTTGAATCATCAGCAAAATCTGCAGCATCCATCATGCGGTTTTCATAGCCAATAAGTCTGTATCCGTTTACTCTCTCAGGGTTAAATTCCACCTGAAACTTAACATCTTTTGCTACTGTAACCAGAGTTGATCCCAGCTCGTCCACAAGGACCTTTTTACCCTCGAACAAAGAATCAATATATGAATAGTTGCCGTTTCCGCAATCAGCAAGGGTCTGCATTTTGTCATCTTTCAGGTTCCCTGTTCCAAAGCCCAACACGGATAAAAAGATTCCGTCGTTCTTCTTTTCGCTAATGAATTTCTTAAGTCCGCTAAGGCTTGAAATACCTACGTTATGGTCTCCGTCAGTTGCCATGATGACTCTGTTGTTTCCATTTTTGATATAGTTGTCGGCAGCGATCTTGTAAGCCATTTTCATTCCGGCTTCGCCATTGGTGCTTCCGCTTGCATACAAACTGTCGATGGCCTGCTTGATCTTTACTTTGTTTTTCATACTCTCGCCGGATAATACAACCTCTTCAGCTCCGGAATAAGTTACAATTGATATCACTCCGTCATCCGGAAGAGAGTCCACCAGCTCATTAAATGATTTCTGTAAAAGCGGCAGTTTATCATCTGAACTCATCGATCCCGACACGTCAATAAGAAAAACAAGGTTGCTTTTCGGTGCTTCTCTAAAATCCAGAGCCTGCGTCTTCATCCCGACGAACATAAGCTGGTGCGCCTCATTCCATGGGCATTTTGATACCTCTATGGTTGTTCCGAATTTTTCTCCTGCTTCCGGTTCATTTAAATTATAGGAAAAATAATTTATGAACTCCTCAGCTCTTACCGCATCCGGATTTATCTGCGAAAGGCTGTAACCGTCTTCGATCATCCTGCGAATGTTTGAATAGGATGCCGTATCAACGTCAGCCGCAAACGTTGAAAGCGGATTGTTTCTTGTTATATAGAAGCCGTTCTCCATAGGCTGTGTATAGGATTCATTGTTTTTAATTTCATAGTCGTAGTCCCAGCGCGGTGCTTCTTCTGAGTAAGTTGCCGTGCTGCCTGTAATGTAATTTGCTACGCTGTCAGCATTGTCGAAGCTGCCTTCTGTGGCTGTTGCAGCTTCTGATTCAGCGGCCTGATAATCATAGGAACTTCCACTGTTATTATTCCATGATTCTTTCGATGATTCGGTTGTAGTTGTCGTCGTTGTAGTAGTTGTTGTTGTCGTTGTACCACCGCAGGCTGTAAGTGCTGTCGTTACAGCTATGCATCCTGCCAGATTTACCAATACCTTTTTGCTTTTAAACATAATTTTTCCCTCCATTTTTTGAGGTCTTTTTCCGTCCTCTACTCTTAATACAAATGAAGGGATAAAAATGTTGCACCTTACAAAAAAATTTTTTAAAAAAAGACCGCCACCCTTTTAGGTGACGGCCTTTCAAACTCACTTAATGAGTTTTCTTATGTTTTTACCTGATCTTTAGCTTTAAATCAGTTTTCCTCTTTCTCCTCTTCTCTTTTGCCTGTGATAAGAAGGTAAGCTGCAACTGCTGCTGCGATGATGATTGCAAACAATCTTGCAGGTGCATTTGTATCATCAGCTGTTCTTCCTCTTCTGGCTCCGAGAACCTGTCCTTCAGGTACTCTCTTTGCGCCAAGTACTGCACCTTCGAGATCTGTAGCTGCAACTGGTGTTGCTGCTGTAGGAGCTGCCTCATCAACTATAGTTGTTACGTCAGGAGTAGCTGTTGCAGCAGGTGCATCCGGTGTAGGAGGAGTAGGTGGTGTAGGTGGTGTTACCGGATCTTCTCCGCCGGTTGGTGTAGGTGTAGGTATTACTGTCGGAGGAGCTATTGTCAGAGTACCCATGATCTTATTGATATCATAGTTGCTAAGAAGTGTTCCCGGTCTTGCTACGATTTCAAATGTATTGTAGCTCCAGCCCTCTTCTGTCTGACTTCCTGTAATATCATAATCTACTGCATCACTTCCTACCCAGGATCCTGTTATTGTGATTGTCTCGTTGGTAAGTGCTGTTCCGTCATAAGGTTTTGTAGCAGATCCACTTTCAACTGTAATAGGTCTCTGGTTGATGGTAAGGGTTCCTTCTCTGGTTACTACCATCTTGAACATTCCTGATACATCTTTTCCTGTATCATCAGTAACTATCATCTTGCCGCCAATCCTTATCGGATATGTTCCGGCATTCTTCTCAGATACTGCTACTGACAATCCGCTTATCTTGAATACCTTGCCGTTTACAGTTATTTCTTTTGATCCATCAGAAGCATTAACTGTTAATACTCCAAGTACGTTACTTATACTATTAACTACATTGCTAAGTACATCTGCTATTGTGACTTTACTTCCGCCACCGCCGAAGCTTATGCTGTAATCACTTACTCCATGCTCGTTTCCGTCATACATGAATGTTTCGTCTGCTGTAGAAACGTTCACTATGAACTTCTCGTCCTCGGAAAGAGGCTGGATCTCGATGTAACCGTCAGTTACCTTAAATGTTACATCGAAGTTTGCGTTGGTATTAGTAAAGTTATCTGCTGTAATTCCCATATTTGTTGTGCCTACAACAGTTCTTTCTGCCTTGTCATTTCCGTTAAACTTGATATAGGACTCTTTGTAAAGTGAATTAGGATTTCCATCTGCATCTTCTATTGCTGTGATCTTATGTCCTTCTACAGAATGTACTTTTCCATCGTACTTGTGACTGCCGGTCTTACCTTCTGCCTTAACTACGATCGGAAGCTTCTTAACTTCGAGAACTCCGTCCTTAACAACTATTGTTTCGAAGTTTCCTGTGACGTCATCCTCACCATTTTTAATCTTGTAGCTTGTAACTCTATTAGCTACTGTTCCGGCTTCTGTGATAGTTCCTTCAACAGTTGTCTCTACTGAAAGTCCTCCAGGAAGTCCATCCAGAATAATTCCGTTATTTGTAAGAGGTGTTCCGTCATAGAACTTAGAATCACTCTTTGCTGTGATGGTAACTGTATCTGAGTTCTTTGTAATCACCAATTTTCCAAGATCCTCAGTCACATCATAGTTATTAGGATTTACTGTTCCCCAGTCGATATCGTAAGTATTCTGTGCCGGTCCGTTTACTGTGACATCTTTTACATGTCCGGTTGCCTTAACAGTTACCTTACCTGCTTCAGCATCAATGAGACCAGTTATAGTAGCCTGATCAACTGTCAGATCCTTGCCGTCATAAGCCTTTGTTCCGCTTCCGGTCCATATCGTTACCGGAAGTTTTGTAACTGTAAGATCACCTTTAACATACTCAACTTTTGTGAAGTTAGCAGTCTTATCAGCACCTCCGGGAGCAAAGATCTTATGGCTGATGATCTCATTCTTGCTTGTTCCTGCATCAGTCTGTGATCCGCTGATCTCTGCTGTAGCGTAATATCCATCCGGAAGACCGATTGCAGATACGCTTGTCTCTTTAAGTGCTTCTCCGTTATAAGCTCTTGTTGCTGTACCGGCTGTGAGTACTACATCCACATCAGATGCTGTTACTGTAAGCATTCCAAGACTTTCTGTAACTTCATAGTTATTTGGATCAGCGTGATCCCAATTTATGCTGTATGTATTTTTCTTAGATTCTACTTCAGTTACAGATCCTGTAGCGTGAATGTCTACGCTTTCACCTGCTACAAGTCCTTCAACCCATGCCACATCATGTGTAAGCGGTTGTCCGTCATACTTCTTTGTTGCAGGTTCGGTAATTATTGTTGCTGCCTTACGTGTAACTGTAAGAGTTCCGGTATCTGTTCCAATATTTGAGAAGAACTCTGTTACGTTTTGCTCGCCCAAATAAATCTCAGCTTTTGTTACAGTGTTTGCGCTGCTTCCTACATCTGTCTGACTTCCTGATGCTTCTCCTTTTGGTGTGAAGATACTTGGAAGATTGGTTACGGTAATCGTCTTATCGCCACTGCCATTTGCTGTAAGCGGTGTTCCGTCGTATATCTTGGAATCACTAGGTGCCTTGAATGTGATTGTTCTTTGGCTCTTCTCGATCGTAAGTGTTCCTAAAGAATCCTTCACATTGTAGTTAGTCTTTGCTGCGCTTCCCCAGCTGATGTAATAAGGATTTTCAACTGTTCCAACATCTGTAATTGTTCCGTAAGCTGTTGCTGTTGCTGTTTCTCCGGTTAAAAGACCTGTGATTGTTGCTCCATGATTTTCAAGAGCAGTTCCATCATACTGCTTGGAATCTGTAGCGGTTTTTACCGTGATATTAACAGGCTTTATCTCAATGGCAACAGGTCCAAGTGAAATGGTGTTGTAGTTCTTGTTTACGATAAGAACTGTGATCTCATCAATGCTCTGAATTACGTTTGTTGCCTTTGGCTTTGCAGAACCTGTTGTTCCGTTAAATGTGTAAGTAACAATATCATTCTCAATTGTTCCATCAAGTGTTACAGTATGCTCTTCGCCATCATAGTATCCTGAATATCCTGTAAGAGTAGGAGTTGACGGGCGATCAGCCTTCTTAATTACCAGCTTACCATTTGTTGTCTGAACGATGATGTTATCGTAGTTAGGTGATGTTGCTGTAAAGTCTTCCGGAGCAAGAACCATTGGATAAGATCCTGCTTCTGTACCCTTAGCTACAGCTTTGCCATCAGCTACTGTAAGTGTTATTGAAGGATCTATTGTTCCATCAACTGTATATCCTGTAACTGACTGCTCTTCTCCGTTGTATACCTTCTCATCACTGTTTCCGATCACCTTAATGATGTACTGGCTGGTAATCGGGTTGATCTTTATGAATCCGTCCTCTACACTAAATGTTACTGCAAAGTTAGAATCATTGTTTACAAATGAGTCTGCACTGAGATTCATGTTCGTTGTTCCGACATTCTTTCTGATAGCTACTGCCTCAGTCTGTGCCGGCTTTGTAAACTTATCTGCTGTATAAAGTGTAGGGTCAATATTCTCAACCGTATATCCAACTGCCTTCTGATCACTTCCGTCGTATGTTGCTTCTTTCTGTGTTCCTTTAATGCTTACTGTTACAGGAAGCTTATTGATGATGAGCTTACCATCTGTTACATCAAAGGTTACATCGAAGTTACCGTTAGTATTGGTGAAATCTGCTACTGTAAGTCCCATCATGTAAGGAGAATCGCTGGCGTCAGTCGCAGCTACTTCCTTATCTGTAGGTCCTGTGAAGTCAGCTATTGTATAAAGTGTAGGGTCAATATTCTCAACCGTATATCCAACTGCCTTCTGCTCGTTTCCATCATAGGTAGTATCTACTACTGTACCCTTAATAGTTACGGTTACCGGCTTCTTTGTGATTGTCAGCATACCGTCTTCAACTACTTCAAAGGTTACCTGGTAGTTCGGATCTGTATTACTAAAGTCAGAAGCCTTAAGGAGCATGTTGTAACTTCCAACTTTAGTTCCGGAAGCTACTGCCTGTCCGTTAAACGCGATCTTGGACTCATCGTATGCTGCAACTCCCTTAGGGGTTGTAATATCTACAGTGTATCCGGTTGTTGTCTGCTCGCTTCCGTTATATGCCTTTGATTCCTTGTTACCCTTAATGCTTACCTTTACTTCTTTACTTCCAACGATCTCTACCCATCCATCGTTTACAACGAAGGTTACATCCACGTTCTTGGAATTATTATTAGTGAAATTTTCTTCGGTCATTCCCATGAACTTCTTGCCATCAGCTGTTGTTTTGGCTGTAGCACTTGCTGTTCCTGTGAATGTAAAATCATCTTCAGTGTAGAAGCTTCTTGCCTCTTCATTGATGCTTACGTCATAATCTTCTACTGTATGAGGAGCACCATCGTAATTGAAGGTTCCTGTGTGTCCTGTTATGGTAACAGTTGCTGAAGCCTTTGTTACAGTCAGCTGTCCCATATTCCAGGTTGCAATCCTGTAGTTATCTTCCTTGGCATTATCCCAGATAATTGAGTGGTAAGTGTTCTCACTGCTTCCAACCTCAGTCTGAGAACCTGTCATATAGTCTATGCTTGCACTTTCTCCAGGTGCGAATCCGGTGATATACCATGCATCTTCTTCATCGTCAGCGCACTTAAGAGGCGTTCCGTCATAAACCTTTGTAAGATCCTTGGTTCCAAGAGTAAGTTCTCTATGTGTGATATTAACCTCTCCATCTGTTACTGAATATGTTACGTTGTAGCTTCCAACATATTCAGGAAGAGTTGAGAACATTCCTGTAAGAACCAGCTTATCATTTCCGACATCAGTTCTTGATACGCTCTTAGCGCTTCCGTTAAACTTCACATACTCTTCAAGGAATGTCGGATCTGAACTTTCAAATGTATAACCTGCTGTATGAACCTGTCCGTCATATACTTTATCTACTACGTCTCCAATGATTGTAACAAGGACTGTCTTTCTTGTTACTGTCAGTGTTCCGGGCAGATATCTTATAGCGTAGTAGTCAGCTGATGCACCCTCAATAACAGCATCCTTAGGAGTTGTAGGACTGCTGCCGCCAAGTGTCTGGCTTCCTGTAAAGGAGATGCCTGTAAGAGCATGTCCGTTTAACAAACCTTCTACTGTTACATCGCCAACGCCTTCACTTACAAGAGCTGTTCCATCATAAGCTTTAGTCTTATTCTTAGCTGTAATTGTAAGGTTCTTCTGGAAGTATACATATCTTGTGATCGCGCCATCTCTGAAGCTGAAGGTTGTTCCAACTTCCCTTGTTCCATTGGTGGTCTTCTTATATGTATATCCGTTTATGGAAGTATTTATCTGATAAGAAGCTCCTGATTTTCCACTTACTGTTTCAGGATTCTTTCCGGGTATCTGATTGCCTCCCATGTCAACGTAATAGATTGTTGCTGTTCCGCTTGCATAAGGGTTATATCTGAAGATGATCTCGTTTGTGCCGGAGGAAAGTGCATAATCAATTACATCAACTTCAGGATAGTAGTCATCACCGGCGTATTCAGGTGTATTTGCCAGCATGTATTCCTTATCAACCGGTGCTGCCTGCTCTGTAACGTTCACATAATTTCCGTTTACTGTTCTTTCCTTTGGAGCGTGAACGAATACTGTAGGGTTATCCTTTAATACATATTTAACTGTGTAGGATATACTTGATATCTTCTTTGTATATGTAAATACAATCTCATTGCCCTCATAATTAAGGGTTATGGATTTCTCATTGGCATCAGGAAGTCTTCCGGTGATACCAATTGAACTTTCTGTTACAACATCGCCTTTTCTGAACAAAGGACTGATAACTGTCTTACTGTCAGCTATATCATCGCCGTTTTCATCAACGTACCTTACAACGTAGTTGATAATATTAGGATTCCACTTTGCATATACTGTGACATCCTCTACCATCGGTCTTGCGAAGTCGTATACAGCTGTGTAACTCTTATCTGTATACCAGCCTGCAAATGTGTATCCCTGCCTTGCTGCAGGAGTCATCGATGTAGCAGATTCCATATACTGATATGTACCTGTTCCGAGCTCTGTATCATCATCATCCACGAAGGTGATGGTATACGAAGGAAGCTGCCAGTTTGCATACAATGCAAGACCTGTAGGCATCTTGTTGTTTCCCGCGTATGCTGAAGTGTGCTCTGAATCAGTGTACCATCCAAGCCATGTAGCTCCTTCAACAGGAGGTGCAGGTTTGTTGTTATTCAGATATGAACTGATGTCTGCGTTATGTGCAACGTTGTAGTTTGCAATGCTTGTACCATCGAAGTTATAAAATGCAAGTGTATATGTCTTAGCGTTGTAGTAGAAATGTACAGTCAGTTCTTCTTCAGGTGTTCCATTTCCAAGTGTATAGTTCCTTGTTACTGTATGATAACCGGTCCACCAGTTACCTTCCTGTGTCTTATAGGTCGCTGTATAACCGTTCTGATATGTGTCCTTTGTATAGCCTATGATCTCATAAAACTCTGAATCATTATAAAGGTAATTAAAGCAAACGTCCTGAGTCTTAAGAAGTCCGTAGGTCTTACCATTTCTGGTTGTTGTCTGAGAGCCGTCATAATTCTCAAGCCAGTAATTTAAGTGCTGAACTTTTGTTGTGCTGAATTCATAAGCATAAACAGGCTTGTTGCCGGAAGGCATTGTATCGATGTTTACGAATTTTTCATTATTATCTAACACAAAGTTCCAGGCGTAATCCGGATATCTGTTATTGAATTCTGCTGTCCATCTGTCAGTTATGCTTGCTCCATATTTTGCAGTAAGAGAAGCACTTCCATAGTTACCGGATTTAGGCTTATCTTTTGTAGTATAGAGTTCACCGTTCCAGGTAATTGTATAAACATTTCTGCTGTACCTAGCTGTTATTACGGTAGTTCCATCAGCCTTAACCTCTGCTGATGTGGACTCTTTAAATGTAAAGTTTGTTGTATCAATTCCGGAAGGCTTCTGAGCATCTGCAGTCTCAGTTACTGTAGTTCCTACCAGTGCCTGTTTTACAAGGCTGGCCTTAAAGGAATATCCATCATCGTCCGGATTCTCAATAAGATAAAGGACTGTATAATTAACCTTTATAGGTGTCCACTTAGCATATACGTATGTGTCCTTTTTAAGTTCTATGCTACTTCCTGCCGGCTGTGTAAGCTCTTCATCAAGGAACCATCCCTCAAACCTGTATCCTGCTCTTACAGGATCAGTTGTTGTAAGCTGAATGATTGATCCGTATGGATCTACTACAGCGTCAACATAGCTTCCTTCGTTGGATTCATAATGGAGTGTATAATTAGCTCTTGTATAGTAAACATGAAGAACTTTTCCACTATGGTCTATTTCTTCAGATTCAAGGCTTTCAAATATACCACCTTCAATATCAAGTATTGCAGGAGTTACTCTTATTCCAAGAATTCCGTCAAATGAATCTCTATATACTTCTGTGTATTCACCGCCTGAAATATTCTTCAGCATATATGCTACATGGTATGTAGCATCCTGAGGAATATACTGAACGTCTATTTCAGGAACGATACCAATAACTGTATCTCCATCAGTATAAGTCTCAATGTTCTCTAAATTTATATCTCCAAAATTGACTGTAACAGCGCCCTGAGTCGGATAATAAACCGGATGCTGATCATTCACTTCTGAAGTAACTGTAACATATTCGGGAGAAGTAATTGTTGCCGGGAAGTTGTTCTTTTCTACAATCTTAATAGCAGAATCGAAAACAACGTCGGTTCCGGAATTTTTATAATAATAATTTACTGTGATCTTGAATATCTTTATCTCGTCAAAAGCTGCAGTTAAGATCATTTCATGATCTACAGTCATGCCTCCTGAAACTGCGCTCTCGCCATTCATCCAATTTCTGAAGATGTAGCCCGCCTTGAAAGGTCTTTCAGGGAGTACCAGTTCGTCATCACCCACTGTATAGATCTGCTCACGGTATACATCGTTATCTACCATATATGTAACCTTGAAGCTTACTTCTTCGTCAGATGACTGGTCCTGAGACTCTTTGAAAAGAGCTGTATAAGTAGCTCCATCAATAGCAAGCTCTCCGGAAGGGGCAAAAGAGCTGCTGTAATAAACGCCTTCTCCATCGGCGTTTACCCATTTATCAAATTCATAGCCATCATCTGCTGTTGCAGAAGAGCCCTGAATGTCGTCTGCGGATGTAACAGTCTCAGACTGCGGATCAACTGATCCGTGCTCACCTGCTGCATAATGAATTGTTATGCTTTCTGAAGCGCCGCGCTTTTTAGGCTCTCCCTCAGGATCTGCCTTCTTTTCGAAATCCTCCAGATTATCTTCCTTGAGCTCTTCATCCATAGGAGCCTTCATAAGATTGACTGCAAGCTGGTCAATTGAAAGAGTCTCCACGATCTCAGGAGTTGTCTCCGGATTAGCTGCAGGCTCTGTAGTGGCAGGTGCGTTCTCTGGTGCCGGAGCAGGATTTGGATCCGGTATTGGATTTTCCTGGGGGGCAGGATTTTCCGGTATAGGATCTTCTGCCGGTGCAGGCTCTTCCGGTGCAGGTTCTTCTGCCGGTGCAGGCTCTTCTACCGGTGCCGGTGCTGGCTCTTCCGGTGCAGGTTCTTCCACTGCAGGCGCAGGCTCCGGAGCCGGTTCTGTAACTGATTCAGTCACATCACCTTCAGCGAAAGCTCTAATGCTGGCAAAATCACTGTTAAAAGTACTGGTGATAAGTGCAAATGCCAGTATAAATGCAATCACTCTGTTCCATTTTCTTAACATAAGCATTTCCTCCCTCATAGAAATGTTGTTACTCACATGGCTACATTATTCCATTACTTATAATAATTGTACGGATAGTCAATCATATGGATTATCATAAAACCCGTTGTTTATTGTAGATTCGCATAAAAAAAGGATAAATATTCTAAAAAAATTATAACTCAATACCGGAAAAAATAATCATAAAAAAAAGTAAAAATGAAATTAAATTTCATTGAGTATAATAAAACAGCATCACAATCATTTTTCCTGATAATTCCAAGAAAAAAATCGTGATGCCGTATTATAGCAGTATAACTGTACTTCCAAAATTCAACTTAAGGTGCCATTCATAATATTGTTCATCAAACTTTAAAACAGCTTCCTCCAACAAACTCTCTGCATATAGAATTTCTCGGAAGCATTGAGCTGTCAACACTTACAAAGTAGTCAAGGAACTTAAGGAGTCTTTTTGCCTCAAAGTATTCCGGTTCATCTTTTCCGATTGAGAATAGAAGTGGCTCCGCATAGGGTTTGATTACTGCCAGCTCATAGATTTGAACTGAGTTGAACATCTCGTCCGCATCCTCCTGGAAAGGAAAGATGTTGGCTTCTTCACCGGCTCTGACAGAGCTCCACATGCTTATGGTCTTCTTGGCAGAAGCCCCTCTTGTTCTGGCGTCCCTTACGATCCTGCGCAGAAGTCTTCCGTCAGTGGTGGAAATCCTGTTATGATCATCAATACTCAATGTTGTAAGCGCACTGATGTAAATCTTAAACTTGGACTTGGCAGGAAGAGCATAGCTCATCTTCTCGTTAAGTCCGTGAATACCTTCAATGACCAAAACATCATTTTTGCCAAGCTGCAAAAAATCGCCGTTCATTTCTCTTTTGCCGGTAATGAAATTAAACTCAGGCATCTCGACTCTCTCACCATTAAGGAGCCTTGTCATGTCCTGGTTGAACCTCTCTACATCAAGAGCTTCAAGGCATTCAAAGTTGTAGCTTCCGTCTTCATTAAGCGGTGTGTCTTCCCTGTTGACGAAGTAATTATCAAGGCTTATAGGATGTGGTGTAATGCCATAGGTTCTAAGCTGTATTGAAAGTCTGTTGGCAAAGCTTGTCTTTCCTGATGAGCTTGGACCTGCTATCATGACAAACTTCACATCAACTTTTTGGAAAATCTTTCTGGCAATGTCGGCAATCCTGCTCTCCTGAAGAGCCTCCTGTACAAGGATCATTTCATTGATCCTGCCGGCACATACCATATTGTTTAGGTCGCCCACGTTGTCTATTCCCATCATGCTGCCCCAGTCACTGGAAAGCATCATGGTCTTAAAGAGTTTCTCTCTTGGTTCTGAAACTATGAGTTTGTCCGGCTCTGCCTTTGTAGGAAGTGTCAGATATAAACCGCCGTGAAGCTCTTCAATCTTGAACTTATCTATATAAGAAGTGTTAGGAAGCATGTAGCCGAAGAAATAGTCATAGAGGTCATCCAATCTGTAAATGTTGATCTCCGAGCTTCTGCGGTACTTAAGAAGTGCCACCTTATCTTCCATTCCCTGCTTTTTGAAAATCTCTACAGCTTCGTCAAGAGGGTACACCTTCTTAATAATAGGAATCTGTTTTTCAACCAGCTCACCGAATTTATCGGATATTTTTTTAACCATATCTTTAGAAACCTTAGTTCCTTTTATGGTACAAAAATAGCCGTTGCCTATGGTGAACTCTACCTTTATTACAGCCTTGTCTCCGGATCCAAGAACATCCCTGACAGCCTTAATAAGGATCATGACAGCTGTTCTTCTCATGGTGTCAAATCCAATGCTGTCGGCATATGTAACAAACGAAAGATCTCCGTCCTTCTTTACAGGTTTCATCAGCTCACGGATCTTGCCGTTAAAAATAACCGCAGCAATTCTGTACTTGTACTCCGACTGGTAGGCTTTTGCAATCTCTTCGAAGGTTGTACCCTTCTCATACTCTCTGGTAACTCCGTTAATCGTAACATTAACTACAGGCATAGGCTCGCCTCCTGCTATTCTAAGTATTGTAGTACCTTCTCTAGTTCATCATATTCCTTTTTAACTTCCGTAAAGCGTTTATTATGACCGCTGTCCTTAAGATTGTCCAAAATAGGCATCATAACCTTCTTTCCATGTTCACAAAAATTCTTAAGAAGCGGATCTTTATTGAAAATATTGTACTCACCAAATCTGTTGCAGATGTCATGGGCCTCATCCGCACTTATGGAAAACTCCCCGGTAAATCTCTCTGTCACCAGTTGAAGGATGCTTGGCTCACTTTTTGGTAATAAGCTGTTACCCTGCTCAACAGGGAAAAAACTGACTTTCATGGGGAAATAGTATTTTCCGTCTTCAAATACTATTTTTTCCTCCAGGATCTGAAAGTTTTTGTCCCGCAGATATTGTCTGAATTCCGCAATCTCCGACTGGGGCTGGAGAACCGCCTGCCTGATGCCAAGACTAAGAGGGTTTCCTTCCTCCAATAGCCTTATCATGAGCTTTCCACCCATGCCGGCAATTACAAGGCCTTCTGCCTCGCCCTTTTTGAGCTCCTTTAGCCCGTCAGAGAGTCTTGTGGTAATCCTGCTTTCAAGACCCAGCCTTTGAATATTTGCTTCTGCTCCGGAGAGAGGTCCCTTTCTCACATCCATGGCAATCGCATAAGAGGCTATATCTTTTTGAACCAGATAAATTGAAATATAGCCATGGTCGCAGCCCACATCAGCAACAGTCCTTGGTTTAAAGCCATTACTGCCAAGCATCTTTGCTATCGTAATGAGCCTTTTTGACATCTTTGTCTCTATAGTCTCAGAGATATTCTTTTTTTCTATATCCATAGACATCAGTCGAGGTAATCCTTGAGCTTGCGGCTGCGGCTCGGATGACGAAGCTTTCTGAGAGCCTTGGCTTCAATCTGACGAATACGCTCACGGGTTACATTAAACTCTTTTCCAACCTCTTCAAGGGTTCTTGCTCTTCCGTCATCAAGGCCGAAACGGAGCCTTAGCACCTTCTGCTCACGCTCTGTCAGTGTTCCGAGAACTTCAACGAGCTGTTCCTTGAGAAGTGTGAATGCGGCAGCATCAGCCGGTACCGGAACGTTGTCGTCCTGAATGAAATCACCAAGATGGCTGTCTTCCTCTTCACCGATAGGTGTTTCCAAAGATACAGGCTCCTGTGAAATCTTAAGTATCTCACGAACACGCTCAACAGGCATATTCATCTCTTTTGCAACTTCCTCAGGAAGAGGCTCACGACCAAGCTCCTGAAGGAGCTGACGGCTTACACGAATGAGCTTGTTGATGGTCTCAACCATGTGAACAGGAATACGGATAGTTCTTGCCTGGTCCGCAATGGCTCTTGTGATGGCCTGTCTAATCCACCATGTGGCATAAGTTGAGAATTTGAATCCCTTACGGAAATCAAACTTTTCTACCGCCTTGATAAGACCAAGGTTACCTTCCTGAATAAGGTCAAGGAAAAGCATTCCTCTTCCCACATATCTCTTGGCAATGCTGACAACAAGACGAAGGTTTGCTTCTGCAAGGCGCTTCTTAGCCTCATCTCCCTCGTAAATGATGGCATTTAATTCCTTTTTCTTGGCTTCTGAAAGCTTATTATTGTCCTTGTCTTCCTCGAGCTGTTTCTCAGCATCAAGTCCTGCCTCCATAGCCTTAGCAAGTTCAATCTCCTGGTCTGCATTAAGAAGCGGAACCTTACCGATTTCCATAAGGTACATTCTTACAGGGTCTTCAATGCTGATTCCATCCGGAACCGAAAGGTCAATATTTTCCATATCAACCTCGTCCTCGTCTGTAAGAAGCATGTCATCGTCATCCGGAATATCATCATCGGTTTCAGAAACCCTTAAAATATCAATGCCTGAGTTCTCGAGAACTTCAAGGACATTGTCAAACTGCTCTTCATTTAAGTTGAGCTCAGCAAAAAAGTCACTGATTTCGGCATATTCAAGGACATTTTTCTTTTTCTTGGCAAGAGCTAAGATATCCTTAATTCTCTGAGCGTAGAGTTCTTTTGTTGCCTCATCGATTTCGCCGTCATTACCGGAAGCAGCAGCTTCTTCATTCTTTGCAGCTGCCTTTTTGCCTCTCTTTGGCTTCTCAGCTTCTGCAGGCTTCTCTGCTGCCTTCTCAGAGACTTTGTCTTCTTTTGCAGCTTTTTTAGAGGTCTTTTTAGGTTCTGCTTCCTTTACAGCCTCACTCTTTTCTGCGTCAGACTTTTTAGCAGTTTTCTTCTTGGGAGCCTCTACCTCCTCTTCTTTCTTTGAGGTTTTCTTTACAGCCTCTTTTTTCTCGGCCTTCTCAGCAGACTTTTTTACAGTCTCCTTCTTCTCTGCCTTTTCCTCTGTCTTCTTTGCAGTCTTCTTTGTTTCCTTCTCGGCTGCTGTCTCTTTTGTCTTTGCAGCCTTTTTCAGCTCTTTTTCTTCAGTTGCCTTATTTGTTGTCTCTTTTTTTGCCATGATTTATCTTCCTTTTTTATTTTGTTAAAGTTTATTTTGCACATAGTTCGCTCTCTAAAGTGCTATATATCTGCGAAAATATGTGCTTCTTTAGTCGTCCGGAGAAATATCCGCGTGGGAAAGTTTCTCCAATTCTTTTTTGCCCTGAATGGTCATAGTGAGGAAATTCGGGTCGTCGGGCTTTAGCTCTCTCTTTTGCCGCTCATATCCGGCCTGTTTGACACCAACTATGATGTCCCTGAAAGCCTTTTTCCTCTGCTCTTTGGTCTCAATATCTATGAGGTTTGTGTTGAACATTTCAGCAACCTTGCTGTGTTCATCCTCATCCGTGAAATGATCTAAGATCGCTGCGGGAGAAAAATTACCGCTCTCCAGTCCCGCAAACAACTCCAGTGCAACGCTTCGGTAGAGATCATCGGAAAAATCATCCGGTGATACATAGCTCTTGACCTTTGGGTATATCGAGGGCTCATCTGTAAGCCATGTCAGAAGGAGTCTCTGGTTTTTCTTTGCTCCATCCTCAGGCGTCTTCTTTTCTATTATCCCTGATTTAGGTCGTTGAGCCGGTTTGGCGAAGCCTGCCTTGGCTGCATAGGACGCAACCATCTTTCTCAGATCATCGATTGCTATATTATATCTGGCAGCTACTGCCTCTATGTAGTTCTCACGCTCAAGCGCTTCCTCGAACTCACAGAGTTTTGCTGCAAGCTTCCTGTGAAACTCTGTCTTGGACTCGGGATCTGACATGTTATGCTGGGACTGCATGATCCTTACTTCAAAAAAGAATGTATTTTCTGCATCACGTATTCTCTGCTCAAATGCCTCTTTTCCCTCATTCTTGATGAACTCATCGGGATCCTTGTAGGGTCTTAAATCTAAGACCTTCCCTTTCAGACCTACATCTTTAAGAATACCGATTCCGCGAAGTGCCGCCTTGGTACCTGCTTCATCACTGTCATAAGAAAGAATGACTTCATCGGTATAGCGTTTAAGAATCATAGCCTGACCGGTGGTAAATGCCGTTCCAAGAGAAGCCACCGCCATGGTAAAGCCCGCCTGATGCATGGCTATGACGTCCATATAACCCTCGCAGATTATCATGTAGCCTGCCCTTGAATTCTTGGCATAGTTTAGTCCAAAAAGATTGCGGCTCTTGTCAAAGATCATGGTCTCCGGCGAGTTCAAATACTTGGGTTTGCCATCTCCCAGGACTCTTCCTCCGAATCCGATAACCTTCTGGGATGCATCCTGAATCGGAAACATGACTCTGTTCCAGAATTTATCATGAGTTCCGTACTTGTCATCGTAAGACGCCAGACCGGCTTCAATTATCTGACTATCCTGATAGCCTTTGCTTTTTAGGTGTTTGACAAGATCGTCGCTGGTCACATTGGCAAATCCAAGGCCAAAGTGTTGCATGGTCTCATCGGTAAGCTTTCTGTCCCTGAAATACTCAAGGCCTTTCTGGCCTTTGGGACTTCTAAGCTGATAGTAGTAGTATTTTGCAGCCTCCTTGTTGATATCAAGAAGGATCTGCCTTTTATCTCTCTGGGCCTTCGCCGCAGGAGAATCATCCTCGTCAGGAAGCTTTATGCCGGCTCTGTCCGCCAGTTGTTTTACCGCTTCCTGAAAGGTTAAGTTGTCATATTTCATTAAAAAAGTTATTACATTGCCACCGGCTCCGCATCCAAAGCAGTAGTACATCTGCTTATGGGCTGATACGGAAAAAGAGCCGGATTTTTCATTGTGGAAAGGACAAAGCCCAAAGTAATTGGCGCCCTTCTTCTGAAGGTGCACATACTGTCCAACCACATCCACAATATCGTTGCGCGCACGAACTTCTTCAATGATCTCGTCTGAATATCGCAACTATTGTCTCCCCTTTTTTCATTAATGATTTAGGTGTTAAATATGATATACGGATTGTTCCGTGCTTTGCACTCTCGCAATCCTATATCATAGGACGTTCCAGGATCTGGGGATGTATATCTCTTCAAAAACTGCCACTGCGTAGCGGTCGGTCATGGAGCTGACATAATCACATACAGCTCTTTCCTTCTCCGTCCCCTGATCCATCATCCTCTTAAGGTAGTCGGGAAGTTTGTCTATGTGATCCACATAGTACTGGTAAAGGATCTTGATCATATCCTCAACCTTGCCCTCCTGACCCTTGGCGATTGGATTGGTATATACTCTCTCAAACATGAATTTGCGAAGCTCGTGAAAGGCGTTCTCAACCTCCGGTGACATCTTGATGTCATCCTGATCCATACTGTTTGAGATAATATCGTGAATAAAACTGTCAATCCATTCTCTGTTGGTATAACCTATCACTTTGGCCAGTTTGCTGGGAACATCGCTCTCAACAAGGATTCCGCCTCTTAGGGCATCGTCCATATCATGGTGCATATAAGCAATCTTGTCGGAAAGCCTTACCACCCTTCCCTCAAGTGTGGCAGCTCTAAGCTCCATTTCATGATTGATTATTCCGTCCCTGACTTCCCATGTAAGGTTCAAGCCATTGCCGTAGTTCTCAAGCTTCTCAACAATTCTGAGACTCTGCTCATTATGTTTAAATCCTAACGGGCATACATCATTAAGCGCTCTCTCGCCCGCGTGTCCAAAGGGAGTATGCCCCAGGTCGTGCCCAAGAGCTATTGCCTCTGCCAGATCCTCATTGAGCCTTAAAGCCTTGGCTATGGTTCTGGCATTCTGGGATACCTCCAGAGTATGAGTCATTCGAGTTCTGTAATGATCCCCGTCGGGAGATAAAAAAACCTGTGTCTTATCCTTGAGTCTTCTGAAGGACTTGGAATAAAGGATTCTATCCCTGTCTCTCTGAAAACAGGGCCTGATGTCGCAGGGTTTCTCATCCCTCTCTCTTCCCTTTGAATCTTTACTTAAAGTAGCATATTTACTTAATATTTGTGTTTCTCTCTCTTCCAGCTGTTCTCTGATCTTCATAAGCAATCACCTTCCTGAAAGCTTGATAGAGCTTTTTTGATAATTTGAAGAAAAAACTCCACAACGATAATATTCGTCGTGGAGCTTCAAAATCCTTTTTTTAATTGTAAAAATTTTTTGAACATTAAGATCATTTGGTCCATTCGGAGATTCTTGATTCGTACTGCTGATTTATCCATGCCACTGCCGCTTCAAAGCCTTCCTGAGAAATCTCAAAGTTTTCGCTCGTCATAAGACTCTTGTCTGTAACGCCGTAGGAGTAAGGCTCCGGCCACACAGTAGCCATCAAAGTTGCAGGCCCTCTTTTGTCCAAAGGAATAAACTTGACATTCTCCAAAGGTTCCCTTGCCAGGCGATATCGCATTCCCTTATAACTGCCAAAAAAAGCCTCTCCGTATTCGTAATGCATCAGATTAAAAAAAGTACTGAGTTCAATTGCCATAATTAAAATTCTATCTTACCTGTCTCGCTGTGATTAACAACGTAATATGCCGCATTATCCGCGGGCTTTATGTATATCTGAATTTCCTTAATGTCAGTGAATTTATGCCCTTTCTTGACATAATCATCCTTGGCAGCATCCATGATGTCTGTGGTCCTGACCTCATGACTTTTGTACTGCACATAAACTTCCTCTTTGCAGGAAGCCATAGCTGCCCTCTTGGAAATTCCGCTGCCTACGGACTTTGCAGCCTTTGTAGCCTTATCCGTTACCGGTGCCGCTTTCTCTTTTACCAGATTAAGCACAGGCTCTGCCTTATCAAAAAGATCCTGAGCTACAGGCTCTACTTTATCAATATAAGGCTGTGCAGCATCCGTAACATCTTTAGCAAGCTTTTTTAATGTCTCTTCAGGTTTAAATTCCATAGCTCTTTTCCCCCGTAATCACCTAAATTTACCAAAGAAATTGGCCAAAGGTCCCACTGCTCCCTGAAGATCAGTGATAGCCTGATTGAGTCCCTCAAAGTCAATTTCTGAGATTGATTTTACTGCATCTGTCATGACCTCAGCATTTTCATCCACAAGCTTATTCAGATTCTTGCTGGCTTCATTAAGTCCGTCGGTCATCTCGTCCACTTGAACAAGGGATTCCTGAGCCTTGATCGCAGTATCGTTGATATGCGCAAGAGTTGTCTCCACCATCGGAACCACCTTCAAAACCGCAAATAGAACGCACAAAGCTATCACAACCATACAGCATGCTGATATTCTCTGGTAAAAGAGCTGTTTTCCCGCAATACGCACAAGCTCATCGGGCTTTGGTTTAAAAGCCTTAGGCTCCGGAGTATCTTTAGGAAGTTCATTTTGCTGCGCTTCATTTTTTATCTGATTGGTATCTGTTTCGCTCATGGTTATCCCCCTTTCTCATGACTATTAAATTGTATCACATTATCGGGGTATAGTGAAAAAATCTGTTTGCGCATTTTATTTACGACTAAAGGATGTTTCAACCTTTCATCATAGCTATAAATTCATCCTTGATGTCTGCAAACTGCTCGTTGACAAGACCAAAATCTTTTTCCTTGTAGTTCCAAAGCGCATTTCCGATACCATATTTCTCAAAAACAGTGTGAATATCCTTAAGCCACCTTATCTTGCCATGGTTATCAGCAAGGTCTATAACGCCGTATTCACCGCAGTAGAGAGGAATGTCGTCCTGTTTTGATTTCTCAAGGGCAGGTTTAAAGATGGTCTCAAAGAAATCAGGTCCCAGCTTATCCACCTTAACTTTAAAAATAGCGCCTCCCATATCGGGATCGATAACTTTACTTCTTTCCTTATATGTATCCATATCTGCGGGATAATCAATCCTAAAGTCAGATGGCATCTGCTCTACCCAGTACGCGCCCTGATGTGTGAAAGGGAAAGGCTCGTAGCAGTGGAAATTGTAAACTATTTTTTCGTCAAAAGGAACCTTCAAAAGAGGAACCGTGAGCACACTGTTGTAGCAAACTCCGCCGCAGACAATCCATGTGTCCTTGCTGTATTCGCGGATAAGTGCGATAAAGCGGGCAAGGATGTCATTCCACGCATCAGCAACGCTCTCAAGTACAACCTCGTTGAGCGGCTCAAAAGCAACAGTCTCAGGATACTGTCCAAAGCGTTTTGCTATCTCTCTCCAAAGGTTCATGAATCTGTCCTGAAGAGCTTTGTCGTAAAAGAACTTTGCGCGGTCCATATCTTTTTTCAGCGGATCAAAGGAATAACCATAGCACTCATGAAGGTCAATCAGCATATGAAGGCCGTATTTTTTACACCAGTCAAGGCAGCTTTGAAGATAACCAAAACCGTTTTCCTTTACATTACCCTCTTCGTCCTCGAGCACGTTGTAATCTACAGGTACTCTCACATGGTCAAAGCCAAGACTTGCGATGTACTCAATATCTTTTTCCGTAATAAAAGTATCGAAATGCTCAATACTGTACTTATCAAACTGGGAAATCCATCCCCCAAGATTGACACCCTTTTGAAATCCTTCAAATTTCTTCATTTTTATCCTCCGTTTTGTATGCTATATAGTTGCCGGATACTTTTTTGTATCAATACCGTTATCTGAATTCAATGCAGCTGCTATTTCATTTGAAAGCCAGCTGAGCAAAGTTGTAAAAGCCGAGATACCAGATGTGGAAATCATGGGCTCCCGGAAGTTCCTGCCACATAAAATTCTCGCCATCGATAAACTTATCAGAAAGCGCAGGCAGAGTCTTGGCTGCTGCGGATGCGCTCGGATATGCAACGCGGTCTTCGGTTCCACAGATGTTATAAAAATATTTTATGTCATATTCGCTGTCTTTCAAGATACCTGCAGTTTTTGATGCAGGATTACTTGTAGGTGCGGCGGAAAAAGCTCCGAAATATGCGAAAAGATCTGTGCACTCGCCAAGACCGATGTTGATGGTCTGCATTCCTCCCATGGAAAGTCCTGCGATGGCACGGTGTTCTCTGGTTGCTGAAAGATCGTATCCGTTTTCATCGTAGTCCGCATAGGTGCTGTAGTGAGATTCCATGTAAGGTATAAGGTCGTTTCTCAGCTCTTTTCCAAAAACATAGAAAGCCTCAATCATAGAGCCTTCCCTGTCATTGCTTCCCCCGGCTCTGCCATTGGGTGTAACAACGATAAAAGACTCAATATCGCCGTAGTAGGCAAGGTTATCCATGATAGTCTTTACCCTTGATGTGCTCTTATTCATGCCCCACTCGTCCTCATCGCCACCGATTCCATGTAAAAGGTAAAGGACGTTGTATTTCTTGTCTTCACTGTAGCCCGCCGGAAGATAAACATTTGCTTCCTTGGTGATCTCAGGTTCACCTTCTGCCGTGTAGTCATGGGCTGTGTAGGTAATACGCTCTATGGTTCCCGCCTCATCCACGCGAAGATTCGTGTATTTGGGCGGAACATGTTCAGAAATTTCGGCTGTAGGCTCTCTGTCGGAGGTTTCTCCCTCTGCTCCTGTAGTCGCTTCTTCAGCATAAGACTGCTCCTGTGCGATTGCCTCCGCAATGCCGTCTTTAGCCTCCGGCGTGTCATTTTCGGATGTTTCAGACTTGTTGTTTTCAGATGTTTTTTCCTTGCTATTATCTGATGTTTCAGACTTGTTATCATCTGATGTTTCAGATATAAGTTCCTCATTTACACTTTCTTTAACTATTTCTTCTGCCATACTTTTACCGCAGGCTGTAAGCGCAATAGTCATTAGTAATGCTCCCCACAATAGTTTTTTTCTCATAATAATTACTCCTTCCGCAGATAATTATATACTCTGAGAAATGAAAAACCAGTTTTTGCCCTAAACTTGGCAATATGTAAGAAAAAATCCGCAAAATGTGTTAAAATGCTCTAGGGATAAAATGACATTTCTAAATGAGGGGATCTGAAAAAAAGTATGACAAAAGCAAATTACAAAGCAGTTATTTTTGACATGGACGGGACACTTCTGAATTCAATAGAAGACCTGACCGATTCTATAAATTTCATTCTGGACAAGTACAAACTTCCGACCAAGACTCTTCCTGAGGTCAAGCACATGGTTGGAAGCGGTGCAGCCAAGCTCGTGGAAAGAGCAATTCCGCTGGGCAGGGATAATCCTAAGTTCAACACTATTCTCGATGACTACAAAGCTTATTATTTTGACCACTGTAATGAAAAGACAGGTCCCTATGATAATATTATTGAACTCTTAAAAGAGCTGAAATCAAGGGGCTTCAAACTGGCTATTGTTTCCAATAAATCCATGAAGGCCATTCAAGAGCTTAAGGATCTGTACTTTGAAGATTATATTGATGTGGCTGTTGGAGTAACAGACAATGTAAAGCGCAAACCCGCTCCTGATGAGTGCTATGAAGCCATGGAGCAATTGGGTGTCAATAAAGAGGATTGCATCTATGTCGGTGATTCTGACATAGATTACCTGACTGCAGTAAATACAGGGTTACCATGTATCTCCTGCCTCTGGGGCTTTAGGACCAAGGAAGAGCTAATTGACGCAGGAGCTGGGAATAACTATTTTGTAGAGGATCCACTGGAGATTCTGAATATTGTTTGAAACACCGGAACGATCTTAAGACCTGTAGTCTGAAATACCTATCGAAAAATAGTTTAAAAAAATGTGTTGACGTTTTTCTTATAAATTGGTATCTTATATAAGTCGTCAAAAGTTATTGGCTACGGTTCGCGGAAGTGTCGGAATTGGCAGACGAGCAAGACTAAGGATCTTGTGATGCTTACATCGTGTGGGTTCAAGTCCCATCTTCCGCACTGGATAATACGAAAAAGCCTCAGGCATAGAGCCTGGGGCTTTTTTCGTATACCCACTGGGGAGAGTTCCTCTCACCCAGTGGGTTTCCTGGCAGGAGCCGGTGGCTCCTGTCAGGACTAGGAACGAGCAAGGCTCGTTCCGTCGCTTCCCATCTTCCGCAGCTTCACTACATAGATTTCCCCGGCGGTGAGCCCTCCTCTTTCCTATGCTTTTTCATGGGTGAATCTCAGTATTATCTGTATATTGGAAAAAACTCACCGACTAGCCTCTCCTGCCTTCGGTTTTTTCATGGGTAAGCCTCAGTTTATTCCATATATTGGAAAAAACTTATTTAGTTACCCTTTGATATCTGTTGCCAGAAACAAGATGCCATTTCAAAATGAATTACAATCTTATTTTCCTATTTATATCCATGATGTTTGGTTATAAAATAGTTGTGTTGCTGTCATATTATTACAGCTAAGGGCTAAATTAGATGCCATTTTTGAAAAGGGCTACATTGCAAGGCGCCATGTCTGGAAATAACGAAGTAAGAAAAAGAGTTTTGGAAAAGCATTCCTGAGGCGGAATCTACATTAAAAAAATGTACAGAGGAACATTATGATACACCTTAAAGAAGTAACACCGGACAATTGGAGATTAGAATTGTCTGTTAGTGAAGCGCAGAAAAACTATGTTTCAGATAGCAACAGGTTGCTTGCCAGAGCCTGGGCATATAGGAATTACCGAAGCAACGCATTTTTCATATACAATGACGATACAGCTATTGGTATGGCACTTTACTACGACTATGAGGAAGATCGGGCATATGACTTTAGCCAGCTTTTCATAGACCATCGGTATCAGGGAAACGGCTTCGGTCTTGAGGCAGCAAAGCAGATGCTTGAATTGATGCGATCAGACGGCAAGTACGACAAGGTTACCCTTTGCTATATTGACGGAAATGAAGCAGCAAAACGGATGTATGAGAAACTCGGCTTCGCCTTGACTGGCGATTCAGATGATGACGAGATCATAATGGAGAAATGGCTGCGATAATTTTTTCCAAGATAACCCTCTATCGTTCATCCCGGCGAATTTGAATTTATATAAGCGTATAACCTCTGAACCCGCGCACGGAATAGTACGAATCCGCCCCATTATGGAATGTGAAAACCGTTCCGTAACGTCGTTCGCAGAACAATGCACCGCCCTTGTCGCGAATATCATCCGGCGTATTGATCCAACTTGACGTTTTCAAATCAAATTCCCCGAGACTTTGCAGTCGGCGATAGAGTTCCTCCGTCATGATCAAAACGCCGATTTCTTTTGCTTTCCATTCGGCGCTGCCTGACGGCGGGTTTTTAGCACGCCCCTGTAATGCCTTTTCGTCATAGCACAGGCTTCTGCGCCCAGAAGGGGACTCCTTTGCGCAGTCGCAGAAACTTAGCTTTCCCGTCTTTTCGTCATAGCCGATGGTATCCGGTTCTCCGCCGCTCTCCTCCATCCTC
>SVFZ01000046.1 GCA_015056585.1 Butyrivibrio sp.
CAGTGGAACCATGTTGATCTCGGACGCAAATTCAACAACTTTGTTGTAAATTTCCGGATCTGTTCCAGGATGTCCCATTATTTCAGCAGTATTGTTCTTCCATATGGTGTTGGCAAAATGAAGAGAAAGATACTTCTCAGGCCTTCCTGTGTGCTCAGCAAACATGCTTGGAAGAAGTGTTGATGAATTTGTCACAAGTATAGTGTCAGAGTCCAGTAGATCTTTCATCTGTTCATAGACTGATATCTTGGCTTCAGGATTTTCTGCCATGGATTCAATTACGATATCTGCACCTTTAACAGCCTTTGCCATATCAAGCTCGATATGAATGTTGTCTGTCATGTTCTTTTCGCCCTGACTTACAAGTTCATCAATAGCCTCTGCAGTAATGCCATCCCAGCTCTTTATAAGTCCCTTTGGATACAGGAGCTTGCCTAATGGATTGCCGATCAGAGCCTTTGCTGCAGCAAGATCATCAAGCATTGACTTCCTGTAACGTTCAATCTTTGGCGTGGTCCTTCCAACAGAAGATTCGCTTCTTAGCCAGAATGTAACATCATGCCCTGTATAAGCGCACATAAGACCGATCTGTGTCCCCAATACACCACCGCCCGCAACAACTACTTTGTTCATCGATACATACCTCCTTTAGAATCATCTGTTTTCTTCGCAGATACGAAGTGTGACTACAAATATGCTAACATACACGGAATAATTTGAAAATCGATAAAAACACCTTGACGTTTCCATGAAATGTCACCCGTGATCACGGAAAAGATGCCAAAAGCAATCCCATTATTTTCATTACTTAGCCTGCTTTTTGCTGATCGCATGCAGAATAAAACTGAGAATCACAGCCAGGATTGAAATAATAAGACAGGTGTAAAATACAGGGCGAAACCGTGTTGCAAATTCAGCAGGATCAAAAATACCTGCGTTATGCAATTTTACTGAGTAGTAGATCCAATACACCGTTGAAACAAGCGCAGTTATCCATAAGCAAACCCTCGCTGCAAATAAAACTTTTATTTTCTTATTTATGCCCATATCTTCTGTATTTCCTAACATCAATATCTTTTGTATTATTTCAGAACAGTTCATTACAGATCAAACCGTCACAACCTTATTTTTGCCTGTATTTTTAGCCTTATAAAGGGCTTCATCCACATCCTGAAGGGTCTTGGAATAATCTCCTGCATATGAAGATACGCCTATCGAAACCGTAAATGAAATCGGAGAATCTTTTGCATTCTCAATATCTTTTCGGAGCTGCTCCATTCGGGCACAGGCGTCTTCAAGCTTGCAGTTTCTTAAGATTATTACGAATTCTTCACCGCCGTAACGGATAACATAGTCGTCTTCATGGATTTCTTTTACCAGCTTGCCGCCCATATACATAAGCACAAGATCCCCGGTGTAATGACCGTTTTCATCGTTGATCTTTTTGAAGTCATCAATATCCAGCATTGCCACTGATATACATTCATCAGGAGAGATGTTTTTTATCATATCATCTGAAATGATCTGCTCCAAAAGATGTCTGTTATAGACCTGAGTGAGTGGATCGGTAACCATAGCACGCTCAAGCTTCTTATTGACTGTGTAATGATCGAAATAGAAAGCGCTCATAACATAATTAACAAACATTATACCAAGGATGCAAGGTATTTCAAGCGCCAGGATCTGTTCGTAATTGGTGTAATGGTTAAAGAGATTTGTGATAAAGATTTCGATAATAAATACAATTCCATTTATAACTGTATCCTTGGTAGTTGACACAAATCCGATCATAAGCCACAGGATGTTGACTATAACTATTCCCGTAATGGAATTGCTGTTATCAAGCAGATTATAGGCAGTCCAGGACGCTGCAATGCACATTCCATGCCCGAGGAAATAATCCATAACGATCATCGTGCGCGTAGAACTATTGAAATGCGTCACAATAAAGAAGACCGCGATAAAGAAAAGGACTGACAATCTGGGAATGAGCGTCGGAAAAACGGATCCGTTTATCATGTAGTCCGAATAGATAAAACATATGGAAACAAGACAAGCCACAACAAGACTCAGCTCAACAATACCCTGATAATACTCGACCTTAGATTTGTTAAAGTCCACCTTATCATCAGGACTCATTGCTCTTAAGTCTCTAAGCAGCGATAATATCGTTTTTATGCCATTAATTATTCTCATATTCAACCTATGAAAATACTTGTATGATCAAACCAGTATCTAACAATTAGTATTTTATCAAATTTTCGTCAATTATCAAAGAACCATTCCGGCCCCTAACTATTAAACAATTCTAAAAAACACCCATGCCACTGCAGCATGGGTGCATATAATATCGTATTAAAGAACCTTTGAAAGGAAATCCTTAAGTCTCTTACTCTGAGGATGTTCAAAGAACTCCTTGGGAGTGTTCTCCTCGATGATATTGCCTTCGTCAATGAAAAGAACCTTTGTAGCAACTTCTCTTGCAAATCCCATCTCGTGAGTAACAACAACCATGGTCATTCCATCGTCGGCAAGCTTTTTCATAACATCCAAAACTTCGCCTACCATCTCAGGATCAAGAGCGGAAGTCGGCTCATCAAAGAGCATCATCTCCGGGTTCATGCATAGCGAGCGCACAATGGCGATACGCTGCTTCTGTCCGCCGGAAAGAGATGCCGGATAGACATCAGCCTTGTCCAAAAGATTTACTCTTTTCAAAAGCTCTGTTGCCTTCTCCTTTGCCTCTTTTTCACTCATCTTGCCCAGCTTTACAGGAGCAAGTGTCAGATTCTCCATGACTGTGAGGTTATTGAACAGGTTAAAATTCTGGAAAACCATTCCCATTCTCTCGCGAATCTTATTGATGTTCACGTTTTTAGCAGTAATGTCCTCGCCGTCAAAAATGATCTGGCCTGAAGTAGGCTTTTCCAAAAGATTGAGGCATCTGAGGAATGTACTCTTCCCGGATCCGGAAGGGCCTACCACAACTATTTTTTCACCTTTATTTACTTCATAATTGATGCCGGTAAGAACCTTATTTACAGTTCCGTCCGTACCCTTAAATTCTTTGCACAAATTCTTAACGGTTATCACTTCTGCGCATCCTCCTTTCAAGTCTTGTAAGGAGCAGCGTAAAGATCTTGATCACAACAAAATAGATAATAGCTGCACCGATAAGCGGCATGAATGCATCGTATGTCCTTGATGCCACCTGATTGGCTACGCGGGTAAGATCAGCGAGGCTAACATATCCCACAATAGCTGTCTCCTTGATAAGAGTAATAAATTCATTACCCAGTGGAGGAATCACATTTTTGATAGCCTGAGGCAAAATAATGTACCTCATTGTAGCTGCCTTTGAAAGGCCAAGACTCCTTCCGGCTTCCATCTGTCCCTTGTCCACAGCCAGGATTCCGCCGCGGACTATCTCAGAAACATAGGCTCCTGAATTGATGCCAAAAGAAAGAGATGCCACCAGAATTCCGTTGTTGGATGAAGCCATCACTATGAACCACATGATAAGAAGCTGCAGGACGCTGGGCGTTCCTCTTATGATATCCACATAGATCGTGGCGATCACAGAAAGAACTGTCGGCCTGCCATCATCATCTGTCGTAAGCTTCATCAGGGCAACAATTGTACCGATGATAATACCCAAAATCCCGGCAAACAACGCAATCTCAATGGTTATCCCGAGACCTGAAATATAAAGTTTCCATCTTTCGCCTGTTATAAAGGCTGCTACAAATCTTTCGTACAAAGTCATAATTTATCTGTTATTCTCCAATGTATTTGCTAACAAGTTCATCATATGTGCCATCGCTCTTAAGCTCTTTAAGCGCATTGTTGATCTTATCTGCAAGCTCTGTGTTTCCCTTAGGAAGAGCGATAGCATAGTTTTCCTGCTCAAATCCGAACTGACTGCCCTCAAGGACATCGACCTTATCTGAGAACTGAGCACCAAATACAGATGCAGGATTCTTATCAACGATAACACAATCAACACGGCCGTTGTTAAGATCGTTAACAGCGTCTACAGCCTTATTGTAAGCTGAAACGTCAGCGCCTTCAATCTCATCTGCAATAAACTCACCTGTAGTTCCGAGCTGTACACCGATCTTGGCATTCTTGAGATCATCTGCTGTAGCAATTGATGAGCCCTTTGGAACGATAACTGCCTGTACAGCTGAATAGTATGAATCAGAAAAATCCACGGTATTCTTTCTCTCCTCTGTAACTGTCATGCCTGCGATAGCTACATCGATCTTGTTTCCGATAGAAGATACAAGAGAATCGAACTCCATATCCTGAACCTGAACTTCCATTCCGATCTTCTCTCCGATTGCCTTTATAAGTGCGATATCAAAACCATCAGGATTTCCGTCATCACCAACATATTCAAAAGGTGGAAATGCAGCGTTTGTGCCAACTACAAGTGTCTCTTTTGCAGCGCTTCCCGCATTGTCTGCACCTGCTGTCTCTGAAGTAGCTGCGCTTCCGCATCCTGCCAGTGTGCCGATCATCATCATTGTTGCTACTACTGTAGCTACGAGTTTCTTCTTCATAATATTCCCTCCTGATAAATGCATAAAACTTGTATAAATATTCATCTTTTGTATAAATATATCAGTGTTACAAAATTAATTCAAGCAGAAATTAATAAAAATCAACTTTTGACTTTCAATATACGTTAAGAAGCTTGCTCAGAAAGTATTAAAAGGTGTTTAGCAGACGAAATGTGCAGTTCTTGGACGAGCAGTATGATTCATAAAACAAAAAAACAAGAATTTGCTGACTGTTCTAAATAACATGAAAGGAAGCAAATTCTTGTCTTTAAATTTAGATTAATAAGCGAGCAGTCAAGCTCAAATTTTTAGCCCACCGGATATTAGTACTGCTGAGCCTTCTCTTCGCCGTTCATAACACGGATAGCACCCTGTGCAAGAGCAAGAAGCTCATCCTCTCCGGGATATACAGTAACCGGTGCGATCCAGTCAACTCTCTCTTTGATCTTGTCTGTGATAACCTGTCCGTATGCAATACCGCCTGTAAGAATGATCTGGTCAACCTTGCCCTTAAGAACTGTAGCGCATGCGCCGATGTTCTTGCAGATCTGATAGATGAAAGCGTCACGAACAAGATTAGCTTTTTCGTTGCCCTCTTCGCACATCTTGTTGACTTCTCTCATATCGTTTGTTCCAAGATATGCATTAAGTCCACCGTAACCTACGATCTTCTTCTTCATCTCTTCGTATGTATACTTGCCAGAGAAGCACATATCTACAAGAGCCTTAGCAGGAATGCCGTTTGCTCTCTCAGGTGAGAAAGCTCCATCACCGTTAAGAGCTGCATAAACATCGATCATCTTGCCGTTCTTGTGAACGCCTGTTGATGTACCGCCGCCCATGTGAACAACGATAACGCTGATCTCGTCATATTTTTTGCCGATCTCTTTGGCATATCTTCTGGCAACAGCCTTCTGGTTAAGAGGATGGTCTATAGATACACGCTCAATCTCAGGTACACCTGAAATACGTGCAACAGGCTCCATCTCGTCAACTACAACAGGGTCAACGATGTATGAAGGAACACCGATCTCGTCACCGATCTCTCTTGCAAGGATACCGCCGAGGTTAGATGCATGCTGTCCCTGAACGCCCTTTCTAAGATCCTCCAAAAGAGCATCTGTACACTCATAAGTACCGCCGGGAATAGGACGAAGAAGTCCGCCTCTTCCTACGATTACGTTAAAGCTCTTAATATCAATGTTTTCCTTCTTAAGGAAATCTAAAATAATATTCTTACGGAAGTCCTTCTGGTCGATGATTGAAGCATAGGACTCAATCTCTTCTGTGCTGTGACGAAGTGTCTCCTCTTTTACAAGAGTCTCGTCCTCAAAAATACCAACCTTAGTAGATGTAGAACCCGGATTAATGATTAAGCTCTTTATCATGATTATTCTCCTTTATTGTTAGCTGCTACAACAGCTGCAAGTGCGATAGAATTAACCTTAACTTCTACAGAGTCAGATCTTGATGTAAGGATAACAGGAGCCTTTGTTCCTGTAAGGATGTTGCCGTTCTTAACTTTTGCAAGACGAACGATTGTCTTGTATGTAAGGTTACCTGCATGAATATCAGGGAAAAGAAGAATGTCGGCATCGCCAACAATCTTTCTGTTAAGCGCGCCTGCCTTGTGCTGGGCAGCCTCAGGATCAATAGCAAGATCCATTGAAAGAGGTCCGTCAACGATACAGTTCTTGATCTCACCCTCTTCGTTGAGTCTTGTGAGTTCAGCAGCCTCTACTGTTACAGGCATCTTGGGGTTAACAACTTCTACAGCTGCAAGAGGCGCAACCTTAGGACACTCAACACCGCATGCTCTTGCAACGTCTACTGTATATTCAATGATGACTTTTTTATCTTCAAGCGTTGGATATGGCATGAATGCAACGTCTGTAAGGAATAAAAGACGATCAATGCCCGGAATTTCAAACACACAAACGTGTGAAAGAGGACGGCCTGTGCGAAGACCAACTTCCTTGTCAAGAACGCTCTTAAGGAAATCCTTGGATTCAAGAGATCCCTTCATATAAATATCAGCCTTGCCATCATGTACAAGAGATACAGCTGTACGAGCTGCCTCGATTGTATCCTTGACATCAATGATCTCGTAATCAGCAGGATTCATGGAAAGTTCTGCCATGATCTCCTCGATCTTTTCCTTGTCGCCAACAAGAATAGAGTCTACAATTCCTCTCTCCTTGGCTATCTTGACAGCCTCAAGTACGTGTGAGTCCTGCGCAACAGCAACTGACATTTTCTTTTTGGTGGCATTCTTAAGTTTTGCCAGAATATCATCAAAGTTCTTACTCATCATAAACCTCCATTATATAAAAACTCGCCATATGACAAAATTTTAACACTTGCTCATTAAAAATGCAATTTTTTATATACTACAAATGTGAAAACAACTGCAAATATGGCAATAAATATTTCTGTCGCATAGAGGTTAAGAACTCCGAACTGGTATAAAGCTGCCGGCACATCAAATAATGCATGCATGGCTATTGCAAGAAAATAGAGGCTGATCCTGGATTTTTTTACCGCTGAAAATACAAGGATTGATAAGCCCACGTGAAGAATCATGGAAAATATGCGCTCTGTTATGCTTAAAAGAATGGTTCCCAAAGTGATCGCGGCCAAAGCCTCGGGAATTGCCTCCAGGGCTGAAGCATCTGCTGTGGAAATCGCTCCCCGGTTAGTCATTACTCCAAAAGTTCCGTTATTCACCATTGATGCATATATAAGATACTGAATGCCTCCGACAAGGAGCAGATACATTGCTTCAAAGCCGCCATGTCCTATTCCGTGTGAGATGCCGGTCTCTTTATTGGTCCTGTTTTTCAGTACTGTCTTAAAGGCAACAAGTCTTCCTGTCTCCTCAAATATCCCGGCAAGAAGTGCACCAAAAACTGTGAATAAAAAGACATTTCCCAAAACTGCTTTTCCAATAGGAGAAGCCTGATTAAACAAAAATGCCTTTGGAATCGATTCAAGGATTATCGCAAAAACAAACCAGGTCGCTGCTCCCACAAGGACGGTTGTAAATTTCTCATGCCTGGTTTTAACCCACCAGATTGCGGTTCCAAGAGGCAGGATAATTCCTGCTGCAATCATCAGTCCAATGCAAACAAACGTATATGTTCCGATCATTTTTGTCACTCCCTTTCGCTATTAAAGGCTGTTATCTGTCAGCCTTTCAACCAGCATCAAAGCTCAATGCTCCTTATAGTCGTGGCCGGTGGCAGACCCGGTTTTCATGATGCTGTTCATTTTTTTTTAGGATAAAGAAATAATGTTAAAAACCAGCTCATAAAGGAAAACCGTAAGTCCAATCAGCAAAATTCCGTATATTATGCTTCCTTCGGAAACGGCTTTTCCAAACCAGCCGATGGGAAGGTAATATTTTCCGATCCTCGTGGCTGTTGTGGAAAAGTTCTCCAAAGCATCCTGAACCTCATTGTTCCTGAAAAGACTCTCAATTATGAATCTTGCGGAAAAGGCAAGCATCACAAACGCAAAGGTAAGTATTGTCTGAACCGCCCTCCAGTGCTTAAACAATGTACCGATCCTTGCAATCAAAAAGCTTAAGAAACTTGCCACAAGCATCGGAATTACCGGAAGAAACAAAGACAATATGATCCAAAGAGGAACCACAAAAATCGGCGGCTGTACCAAAAAGAAGTAGCCTGCCAGCATCACTATCGAGATTGTCAGATTCCACGGCAGATTCTTTATGTACATATACATGAATTTACTTGCCACAATTGTTTTTTCCCCGAAAGGCAGCGCCATAAGCATTTCGTATTCACTATAGCCAAACAGATAGCTTCCTGCCTTTAACAGCGTAAACACAAATGACAATGTGCATATTACGATTGCGGTAAGCTGCGGCATCTGCTCCTGGAGGCTAAAGAAAGCATAGCCCACAACCATAAGAAGACAGTAAGCAATCAGCATAAGGTAAAGGATCGCCATTCCGATATAGGAACCGATAATCTTCCCCTTTTTCTTCCTGTCATTTGTAGTTTTTAAGATATTCATATAGCTTGTTGATTTAAGCAAAGTTCTAAGAAGAATCAATGATTTTGCATTCATTTGTAATTAACCTTTACCCAGAGGCCCAACTAATTTCGATAATACCTCAATAAGTGCTCTGCTCCATGAAAACTTCTTCCAGGGATTTGTCACCTACAAGAGCCTCCATTGTGCCCTCTCTAATGATCTTGCCCCCTTTTATTATTGCGACTTTCTGCTTCATTCCATTTTACTTAGTCTTCGGAAGAAACATCGTCACTTGATATCAAACTCCGGCGGCTCATCCATTGTTTCCGAAACGTATTTGCCGTCCTTTTTTCTCTGTTTTACACATTCTGTAAGTAAATATTCTATCTGACCGTTCACAGAGCGAAAGTCGTCCTCTGCCCAGGCAGCAATAGCATCATACAACTTTGCGCTAAGTCGAAGCGGTACCTGCTTTTTTTCTGCCATCAGTATAGACTTCCTGAATTAACGACCGGCTGTGCGTCGTGATTTCCGCAAAGAACTACGAGAAGATTTGATACCATTGCTGCCTTTCTCTCCTCATCCAGTTCCACAAGTTCTTTTTCATTAAGGCGCTCAAGTGCAAGCTCAACCATTCCTACTGCGCCATCAACAATGAGCTTTCTGGCATCTACTACTGCTGCCGCCTGCTGCCTCTGAAGCATTGCTGCTGCAATTTCAGGAGCATAAGCAAGATATGTGATCCTTGCATCTACTATCTCAATTCCAGCCTCTGATACTTTTTCCTGTATTTCTTCCATGATCCTGTTTGCAACAAGTTCTGTTGAACCGCGAAGGCTTCCGTCATCAGCCTGTCCATCGCCTGTTGTATCAACATTTTCTGTCACATCATATGGATAAAGCTTAACTACGTTTCTGACTGCTGTATCGCACTGAAGTGAAAGATATTCCTTGTAATTGTCTACTGCAAAAACAGCCTTGGCTGTATCTGTAACTCTCCACATAACTGCAACAGCGATTTCTACAGGGTTACCTAAGATATCGTTTACCTTCTGGCGAGAGTTTGAAAGTGTCATAACCTTAAGAGAAATCTTCTTATTCTTGACGGAAGCATCAAGATTAACATTTGCTCCGTTTGTAAGAACAGTTGCAATCTTGCCCTTACTGCCGTCAGTGATGTCTCCGCTCTGGCCAAGCTTGGTATCTGCTGCAGGATTTACTGCTGTGCAGAAGGGATTAACAAAGTAGAAACCGTCATCTCTGATCGTTCCGACGTATTTACCGAAAAGTGTGAGTACCAGCGCCTCTCCCGGCTTTAATATCTTAAGACCAAGATATGGAATCCAGCCCACACAAAGGTAGATCAGGCTGACAACAAATACTGTTACGCTAAGTGCTGTGTGAGCATCTCCGTCAATTCCGATCGCTCCCCATATCATAAGCGCTATTGCAGCCAGATATGCAACGCTTGCAATTATCAGTGCTGCAAAGCCATTTTTGTGTCCGTTCAATTCTTTTTCTGTAATGTTTGTATTCATAACTTATCCACCCTTTCTGAAATATGATGTTGTTCGTTATTGAGCTGTTTTGCTTTCTCAATTGAATTATGTTGGTTGATTTTTTCGTTGCCAAATCACTCATGTATCTTGTTGATATCATTATGATATCATTAATAATCTTTTTGTCAATATACCCTAAAGTGAATTTTTTAAATCGCCCCAACAAAAAAATACCCATAGATTGTCTCAATCCATGGGTACTTTTATAATTCCTAGAAGCCTTCCATTCTGCGCTGGCGGCGGAGTTCTCTTCTCTTCTCGGCGCCCTGCCATTCAGCTTTCTCGTTTTCTGTTCTGACATTAAGTCCGTAAGGAACTACAACCGGTGTGCCGTCGTTATCAACACATACCTCCGTGAGATAAGCTCTGTTAAGCACATGTCTCATACCGGTTCTGACATCTTCAACGTAAGTATCTACTCGAACTTCCATAGAAGTTCTGCCTACATATGTAATCTTGCCGATGATAACAAGAATATCTCCAAGCTGAGCCCCCTGCTTGAACTGCATATTATCAACAGCAGCAGTTGCAATAGGGTTTCCTGAATGGCGAAGCGCTACAGTTCCTGCAACTTCATCTATCCATGCCATCAGCTGTCCGCCAAAAAGCTTGTTCTGGGCGTTGATCTCGTCATACTTAACGACCTTGGTCCATTCGGTAATGGAGTCCTCAACGTTCTTGTTGGCAATCTGCTTGTCTACGTGAAAAACCTTCATCATACCCGCACCTCCTAAGAGTTTTCGTATAATAGATATACGACTTATATCATTTATTTTACCTTATTTGTGCGCGCATCGAAAGCCCAAAGTACCGCCTTTGTAAAAGTGATCACAAAAGCGTTTGGATGTCTCATGCAAAAATAGATCAGTTTATTTGACTTTGAGGACACGTCTACATTTGTCCTGATGATTTTTTCCCTGATATCTTTTCGCAAAAAGAGATTTCGAACTCTCGAAACGGTATTGCCATCCCTGCATCTGAGCTCACTTTTCATAACAACAAAAAGAATTCTCACATACTCTTTATCCAGCTGCTCATCTGCATTTGAAATGCTCTTTTCCTTTAAAATCCTGCGAAATGTAACATCAGTAAGTTCCAGATTGTCCATTATCTTAGGATCGTAGCCATGAGCCATGGAATCTGAAACAAGGCGATAATGATAAAAGTAAGCACCCTCCATGATAACAAGTATTTTGCAGTCGCACAGGCAGGGCAAAGTGATGTTCACATCCTCACTCATTTTTATTCTGGAATCGCAATATTGCAGATTATCGAGAATAAGCTTTTTTGAAATAAGCTTCATACATCTGGACATAGTCACAGGGCGAACCTCGCATCCAAGAAGCTTTCCCCTGACTGCCTCAAGGTTTTTTCCCAAATACACTCCCGGCTTAAGTCCCTGGGTTTCTTTGCGTCTCTCTCCCGCCTTTTCGATTATGTAATTGCCGGAGATTATCTCGCAATCGGCAAAAGAGCTGTCTACATGGGCATAAAGCTTCTCACACATATCTGTGTCAACCCAGTCGTCACTGTCGATAAAGCACACATAATCTGCCTTGGCATTATTTACTCCGCAGGTCCAGGCTGACTGAAGTCCGCCGTTTTCCTTGTGAATAACCTTTACCCTTTCATCCTTCCCGGCATATTCATCGCAAATACCCGGGCTCACGCCGTCAGTTGAGCCGTCGTCCACAAGGATGATCTCTATATCAGTCATGGTCTGCGAAATCACAGAATCCACGCATTGTCTTAAATAATCGCCCGTATTGTAAACAGGTATTATCATCGATATCTTAGGCATGTAACTACTCCCTTTTTCTCAGGATATACTTCAAATGAAGCTACGAATTGCCTTTTGAAAAAAACTCGTACCTCTTCATCATAAAAGTCACTGTCTATTCTATCACATATCCGGCGCAGTTTCTCTATGCCATGATGTTTCTGCGATATTCGCCGGGCGAAACACCAACAGCGTGCTTGAAGTTTTTGAGGAAATGCTTGTCGTTTTCATAGCCAACCATGGCGCCTATTTCGTTTATCCTAAGTTCGGTTTCGGCCAGGAGCTTTTTGGCTTCCTCTATTCTAAGGTCCCGGACATAGGATACAAAATTGGTTCCGGTATAATCCTTAAATTCCTTGGAGAAAAGCGAATAATTCATGGAAACATAGTTGGAAACCATAGCCATATTGATATCAGACCTGTAGTTTTCCCTTATATAGGAGAGTGCTTTAGCAATCTTCTTGTCATTTATGCCCTCCGCTTCATCCCCGGATAGTTTGCTGTTTTCCTGAAATACAGCCTCAAGAAACGCCTCTTTATACTCATAGATGCTCTCATACAAAAAGGGGCTGCTCAGACCCTCAGGAAATGAGTGCTTATATATGGTTCCAAACTCGTTTATGAAAAGAGCTATTGCCTGAGCAAAGTCATCAGCCCTTATCTGTCCCCGCTCCGCTGCGGTAAAAAAGCCGTTCCACTCCTTTTCAATCTGGCTTATCTTATCAGTTCCCATCAGATGCACTCTGATATCAAGCGCTGACTTGTCGCAAAGCTTTTTGCCGTTTTCCATAAGTTTCTCCGGGACAACAGGATTTTTTTCGGAATCCATAACAATATTTCCGGCAAAAAAGGCTCTTTCTCTCCTTTCTTTTGCCTGAAGATAAGCCTTTTTAAGGTTACCTGTATCTGTGCACACATCACTGATGCCTGCTGTAGAAGAAAAGCCTTCATCACAGTCCTGTATCTGCCTCAAAATGCGCTCATGAATATTTCCTCCGATGATATAGACTTCTCCTCCGTCAATCTCCGCAATGGGCGAAAGGCTCTCCAGCTCTTTTTGTACATCATCATCCCTGCAGGATACAAGGACGTAAAACTCATCCCCTACCTCAGTTTTAATGTTCTTTCCCAGTGCGGCAAGGTTCTCTTCGTTGGTGCCGTTCTCATCACTGTCGGTCAAAATGTATTTTAGGAACTGCTTCCCCAGCTTTTGTGTGATCTTCTCGCGGCTGATCTTCTCAGAGATTTCAGCCTCAAGCTTCTCCATCACTTCTTTTAACTTATCTCTCTCAACAGGCTTTAAGATGTACTCTCTTGCGCCGCCTCTCATCATCTCCACGGCATAGGAAAAATCGTCATATCCGCTGACCGCGATCACTATCGGTGGATTCTCAAGCTCCTGCATGGCTTCAACCAGCTCAATGCCGTTCATCTTGGGCATCCTTATATCCGTAAAAAGAACGTCCACTTCTTTTTCCCGAAGAACCTCCATAGCCTTTAGGCCATTCGGGCATTCTATGACTTCACCTACAGGGACTCCACATCTTTTTATCATGGTTGATAATCCCTGTCTTATAAGTTTTTCATCCTCTACTACCAGTACTGTCTGCATCTTGGCCTCTCTTCATGGGTATTCTTACATATACCTTTGTATAGCATCCTTCCATGGCTGCCACTTCTATTCCGTAGCCATCGCCGTAAGCCATCCGTATTCTGTCCTGAACATTCTTAAGGCCTATACCGTTTCCGGAGCCACCTTCGGTTTTTATCTCGCCTGAAATCTTTTTCCTTAAGGTTTGCAGCTGCTCTTCATCCATTCCACGACCGTTATCCGTAATCTCGATGCTGCAGCTGTCCCCCTCTGCTATTCCCTTGACGTAAATGGTGGTATCGTCAGCCAGCTCTTCGATTCCGTGGATAATGGCATTTTCGATTATGGGCTGCAGAGACATCTTGGGAATCCTCTGCTGCATTATCTCATCCGGAATATTCAGTGAAAGATATATCTCATAGTCAAATCTTAAGTTGATAAGCGCCATGTAGTTTTTTATGTACTCTATTTCCTCCGATACCATGACCGTTTCAGAAGTCCATTTCATGCTGTACCGAAGGAGCTTTCCAAGGCTGGTGATGGCATCCGAGATATCGTAGTCCTCTTTTATCTCAGCCATCATCTTAATGGATTCCAGCACGTTGTAGATAAAATGTGCGTTGATCTGATTCTGAAGCGCCTTGATCTGAGAATCTTTTACCAGCACCTCTCTGCTGATATTTTCTTTCATAAGATCCTGGATGTTATCAAGCATCCTATTGACCTGATGGGCAAGTTCTCCCATTTCGTCGCTTCTTCCATCTTCCTTTGTCCTGACGAACATATCTCCGCCGCGGACTTTCCTGATTGTGGAAAGAACTTCATAAAACTTCTTTAAAACGTGCCCAACCACCACATCAATGACAAATGCCATACCTGCCAGGATTATCAACATTCCGATGATATAGTTGGTGCGCAGTTTGTACACTTCATTCAAGCTGTCAGTAATATCGGTGGCGGAAACCAAAGTGCCGTGAAGCTCCGGAATATACATACCGGAAATCACGCTTTTCTTTTCCTTTTTATAGCTGGTGGCAATCCTTGAAAGATCTCCGCTTTCGGATTGCTTTTTCATGCTCTCTGCCAGCTGTGTTGCAACCTCTGCAAGGCTTTTGTCCTGATTGCTGCCGTAAATTATCCTGCCCTCATCTGTAACAAAGCAGCTGCTCTCGCCTTCTATATTCTCATACATAGAGGGGAACATGGTCTTCATGGCCATATTTGCCTCAATTACGCCTATTTTGCCGTGAACTCTGTCCGCCATAGGAGTTATAAGTCCGATCAGCGGAACATCCTCAGAGCCGGGAAAAAGCTTGTCAGTATAGTCAAATATCCAGCCACCGTCAGAGGACAAAAGAGCCCAGGACTGCCTGTTCATTCTTTCTCTGGTAAAAAGAACCGGCATCATCTCCTGAACATTGTCGTTTACCGCGTAGTACCTGACTCCCCTTAAAACCGGGTTGTTGTTTATAAGCCTTTCCAGCGCTGCCACATCGTTTCTGTAGATATCAATCCACTGTCTGGTGCTGTAGTGTCCATTCTGGGCAGCGCATATAAGGACATTGTTCATGGTGTCATTGGTCAGAAAGAACTGCGTAGTCATGTTTATGGAATCGATGTTATTGGCTATACTGTCCCTTCGCCTCTCCATGGTGGCCTGCATGAAGTTCACATTCTCTTTTATGGAAGACTGCTCCATGTTGTAAAAGACAATTCCGCCCAGGACTGCAATCGGCAGCATAACAAAGATAAGCACTACGCCGGTAAGTCTGGTATTCAGTTTAAGGCCGTTAATCAAGGCCAAGCTTTTCCTTTGCGCTTTCGACATATTGGTATCTCTTTTCCTGAAGAAGATTAAAGCCCAGGGCATTTCTGTCTGCAATGAATTTCTCCAAAACAGAGTCGAACTCTTCGTCGCTCTTTGCAAGAAGAAGGTTCTGCAGGGTTTCACTCCAGAGTTTCTCTATTCTGGCATATGAGTAGGAATCCTCTGTATCCGCCGGGAGAATGACATCATAAACTCCCGTATATGTAGCATAGGGGTAAGTCCATTTTTCCAGCTGCGCTGTGGGACCTTTCTTTTCCTGCGCCCACTTAAGCTGCATTACATTGTCCTGAAACATCCAGTAGGCATCATCCGCTCCGTAAAGAGCATCATAGGCAGCCCTGTCAGTATCAAGAAGATGCTGAACCTCGGGCTTTACCACCTCTTTTCCATCCACATAGTCATAGGTTACACCCTCAACTCCAAGATAAACCATCTTCTGGCCCTCCTCGGAGAGCATGTAATCTATGAATTTGATGGCCCTGTCCGGATTTTTGCAATTCTTGCTGACCATAGTTATGGTCCATCCGCTTACAGTATTTGTGGGAAGCACATGAGCATCCCTGTTCTTATTCCTTGGTCCATCAACTGCGATGTATATGCTGTCAGGATTTTTTGCATAAAGAGCTTTCTGCTGGGAAGACATGTCGGTATACTGATACATCATGCAGAAATACCTGCCCTCTTCGATCTTTTCCTCCATCTGGACTCTCTGATCTATGAAAAGATCTGTGGAAAGAAGCCCCTGCTGCCCAAGGCGTCTGAACATTTTAAGCCACTCGATGTACTCAGGATCCGTATCCCTGTCATAAAGTTTTCCGTCCTTTTCATAAGGAATGGCCAGAAAGTTCTGCAGATATGCATCAAAAGAAACATTTCCCGTATCATCAAAGATATGCGCACCGATAGGTATAAGCGGTTTTCCGTCAACCTCCGGAAACATCTCATAGGCTTTTTTTACTGCTGCCTCAAAGCCCTCTATGGTGGTCATATCAGGGCTTCCTATGGCTTCATAAATATCCTTTCTCACAAGGAAAGTCTGATTGGAGCCAATATTGTCATGATTTTTTACATCGTCCGGAGTTACCGAGGAGCAGGGATACCCATAGATATTTCCGTCTGCCTGGGTGTACCAGGATACGGCCTGCGGATCTGCCACCTGGTAAAAATAGGGGTCATATTCATCCGCCAGCTCATTCAGCGCATAGACCATTTTCCCCTGGATCATCTCATTGACTTGAGGCTCCCACCAGCCTAAAGTGATTAAGTCCGGGAGGGAGCCTGAAGCTATCAGTGAATTCAGTTTTTCTTCTTCATTACCAAGAGGTGTAATGAAGTTTATATCCACGCCGGTTTTGTCGGTGATTGCCTTTGATACTGCATTATCGCCCCACCTGGTATTAAACCAGGAGTAGTTGATATACCAGTCAAAAGACACCTTATCCTCATCGGAAATGTATGCAGCACTTCCTTCATCTTCAAAACCGTTTTGTGTTTTTGTGTTAAGTGTACAGCCTGTCAGCAAAAGCGCAGGTAAAAGCGCGATCACAAGGCTCTTTGCAGACACTCTTTTCAACAGTGTTACGCCCTTTCTTTCATATGGGTAATATAATCCTTACATAATACCATTTAAAAGTCAGAATACCAATAGGTTTATTACTCTTTTACGCTACCAGCAGAAATACTGTTGATGATGTATTTTGAACAGAAGCAGAAAACAATAATGATAGGCACAACTGAGATTGCGACGCCAAGGTAGATCGCTCCCTGGTTCTTTTGCAGATCAGTTGCTGCATTTAAAGTAGATATCATAACAGGAAGTGTCATTTTCTTGGGTGTGTTAAGGAGAATGAGCGGAACCAGATAGGAGTTCCAGTTGCCGATGAATGCTCCGATTGACATGGTTGCAATTCCCGGTGCCATAATAGGCAGTACTATCCTGTGGAAAATATGTATCTCAGATGCGCCATCAATTCTTGCCGCTTCCAAAAGCGCTTTGGAAAGTGTGGCCTGAACGTACTGCCTGAGGAAAAATACAATTCCCGGAGCAGCAATTGCAGGAATGATAAGGGGTATATATGAATCAATAAGGTGCAGCTTCTGGCACAGATTGTAAAAACCAATGAGGGAGAGCTGACCGGGTATCATCATGAATATAACAATTATCTTGAACAAAAGGTTATTCCCCTTCCACTCATACATTGCCATTCCAAAGGCTGTGATAGCTGAGAAATAGGCTGTGAGGAGAGTTGCCGGGACAGCGACTTTAACGCTGTTGAAGAACCCAAGGAAAAGATTGACATAGTCAAATAGTACTTTCCAGTTATCCCTAAGGCTCTTTCCCGGCAGAAAGGAAAATGAGTGAGTTATCTCAACTCCGGAACGTGTGGCATTTACGATCATAAGCCAGAAGGGAAGAAGACACATAAGAGCCAGCACAATAAGTGCAATATATAAAACAACTTTTTTTACCTTATTAAGCATGATCTTTAGTCCTCCTTTCCACCTATGAACTTAAATTCCATCACAGATACAAACAAAATTATAAAGAACAGGACGTAGGCAATTGCTGATGCAAAGCCGACCTGACGAGTTTCAAATCCAAATTTGTAAAGATACATTACTACGGTCTGCAGTGTTCCTCCGGGTTCGCCTGCAGTTGATGGTCCGCCTGCTCCGTTCATAAGAAACGGCAGGTCAAAGAGCTGAAGGCCACCGATAAGTGATGTTACAGCCACATACAGAAGGATCGGGCGCAAAAGAGGAAGTGTTATGCTTCCGAATACTTTCCATCTTCCGGCACCGTCTATAGCCGCTGCTTCAAAGTAATCGCCGGGTATTCCCTGAACACCGGCCATTAAAATGATAAAAGAGTTACCAAACCACATCCAGGCCTGGATTACAGAGATTACTCCCCAGGCTGTGGATCTTTGTCCAAGCCAGTTTACCTGCTCCGAGACAATTCCTGATGCAAGCAGGATCTGGTTAAAGGTTCCGTATTTCCAGTCAAGAAGTGTCTTAAACAGGAAAGCTACGGAAGTTGCTGCTATTAAGTTGGGCAGATAATAAACAGCCCTGAAAATTGCCAGTCCTCTTATCTTGTACTTGATATCACTAAATACAATAGTTAAAAGAAATGCCAGTCCAAGCTGAAGAACTATGTTAAGGGACCACATTCTAACGGTGTTAAGCAATGAACGCCAGAAAAATTTGTCTTTTACCACCCTTATATAATTGGCAAGCCCCGTAAACTCAGGTTCTCCATATCCCTTATAGGTCGTAAAGCTAAGGTAAAGCGTCCTAAAAACGGGATAAACACTAAAGATGAGGAATACTATCACAAAGGGCAGGACAAACAGATAAGCTGCATTGTTCCTGTTCTTCTTTTTCTTACCTACTGCTCTCATTTTCCCTCCCAATTATTACAGGGCGCTGCTTTAGTTGTGGCAGCGCCCTGTACCAACTCGTAATTATATTTATAAAATGTTTTTTGCCATCAGCGCCCGATTATCTCTCGATAGTGATCTCAGGATAGGTTGACTCAACTACATCATAGAACTCACTGATTGCTGTTTCCTTGTCTGCTTCGCCGGTCTTTACTGCTGTGCAGGCTGCTCCCCATGCATCGTTGATGATCTTGTCATAGCGAGTTACCTTTGAATAGTCAATGCCTGCTGCCTGCTCCTGCCAGAAGGAATACAGATGCTGTCCACCGTATACAGCGTTCTCATCATCCTTGTGCTTCTCAAGAACAGATACCAGTGAAACTGTGTCGCCTTCGGACTTTTCAATCCACCATTCAGCTGTGTTCTCATCAAGGGTTACCCACTTAAGGAAATCCCATGCCAGATCCTTGTGCTCAGACATTGCTGAAATGCCTATGAAAGTTCCCCCTCCGAAACCGTAGGCAGGGCCTGAGCAAACGCCCCACTTGCCTGATGTTTCACCAACATTATCTCTAAGTGTAAGTACTCCCCAGCTTGGAAGACCAAAAGCAAATACTTCTGTTTTATCAAGATCCTTGGTAGCCTCTGCAAAGCCTTCTGCATCCCATACGTTGATTGAATCGTCAGCATAGCTCTGAACTTCTGCTGTAAGGATTGGAACTGAACCTGCCATAGCCTGATACCACGGTGTAGACCACTGGTTAGCATATGCTGTAAGGTCGTTCTGATAAAGGTTAACCACAAGGTCCATGTAATCAAGACGAGCCTTGTCGAGGTTGAGCTTGTTATCTACAACCCATGCACTGTCTCCTGAGAAGTATCCCATCTCAGCGTCTGATGCAAAGATACGATAGCCGTTTGCTTTAAGCTTCTCAGCTGTATCAAGAATTGTTGGGTAGTCTTTAAAGAGTTTTCCGATCTCGTCAGGATCATCTGTGCCGAATACTGTCTCTGCAATGTCTCTTCTGTAGTAGATTCCTGCAGGAGTGATCTGATAAGAGATTGCTCTCTGGATTCCCTCTGCGTCCTGTCCTACTTCCCAAACATAATCAACAATCTGGTCCTTGTAGTCCTGTGCATTGTATGGCGCCTGGTTAAGGTCCTCAAAATATCCTGCATCATAGAAGTCCTCAAGCATCTGAGGCTCACCTACGATGATATCCGGTGTTGTCTGTCCGCCGTTAAGTGCTGTCTGAACCTTTGTAACATAGTCTGCAGGTTCGATAACTACAGTCTCAATCTGAACATCGTGATCTTCTACATACTTCTCTGCGAAGGTCTGCAGGTCTTTTGCCAGTGTCCAGATAACCAGCTTTTCGCCGCTGGTACCAACGGATTCTGTATTTGTGTTTTCAGCACTCTCAGCAGTATCTGCAGTCTCGGTGGATGTAGATGCTGTAGCACTGCTGCCATCGCTTCCGCATGCTGCAAGTGAAAGTGTCATAGCACCTGCAAGTATGCTTGCCATTGCCTTTTTAAATCTCATAACTTGTCCTCCCTCCAATTACATATTGGTTACTTGTTATGAGCTTATTTTAGGTTTGCGCAGAAAATAAAAAAATGACACCTTTTTTGTTTTGGTGTCATTTTTTTATAAGTTGCATGAAACCTCCGTCCATAGATATGAACTAGGATTCTTTTATGAATTGGTCCAGTATTTCTGCCGCAACTCCTATTATTATCCTTGCAGTCCCTTATCTGTAAGGGTATAGGTCTTGGTGCATACTTCATCAATATATTTCCTGTCATGCGAAATACTGATCACTGCACCGGGAAAGGAGGCTATCATCTTCCTGATAACAGGTCCTGAAAGAGGCGAAAAATTTCTTGTAGGTTCGTCCAATATAAGGACATTTGCGTCTGAGAGACTCATCTTCAGCAGTAACACCTTCGCCTTCTGTCCGCCCGATAACTCTCTTATAGGATGGTCCATTTCCTCCGCAGTGTATTTCAATGACCCGAGATACGTCCTGATGCGGGTACGTACACTCTTGTCCCCTGTGTCATCCAAAAATTCCACAGGAGTTACGTCAAGATTAAGAAGTTCCTCGTAGTTCTGCGGCATGTACTGAGCTTTTATATCTTTTCTGGAAAGCAGTTCCTCTGCCATCCGCTTAAGAAGTGTTGTCTTTCCGGCTCCGTTTGTACCTACAATGCAGATTTTCTCAGGTCCCCTGACTCTTAAAAAAATATCTTTTGCAAGTACCCTTGTTCCGTCAGGAGTCTTAAGCTCATCAAGTTTGTACTCAATAACCGTCTTACCAGCCGGCATTTGGGCGCTGTCATTTCCCAATTTGAAAAAGATTGCTTCCTCTTGCTCGGGCATTTTAGTCATGTTCTCATCTTCTTTTTCAAACCGCTTACCCATGGCCTTTACAGTGTGCATCTTATCTTTGAGGTTTTTTGCCACTGAATCTCGCGCTCCTTTGGATATATTGGTAAGTGCATGATCTACGCTGTTGTAAACTCTTGCGTATTTTTCATCACGACGCTTTTTCTCTTTCCTGTCGTTAATAGCCTGCTGCTCCTGCCTTTCGAAGTTCTCCGCTCTTCTTTCGATATAGTTTCTGTAATTATCCTTTACAACTGTGTATCTGCTCTTGGTCTTCCGCATGATCTGTTCGATGTGGATTATCACGTTGGCCGTGTTCTCAATAAGAGTTTCATCATGGGATATAAAAAGAACTATGTGCTTCCATCCGTTAATGAGTTTCTCCAGGAGTTCTAAGGTGCTTATATCAATATCATTTGATGGTTCGTCCAAAAGCAGTACCGTAGGTTTATCCATCAAAAGCCGCATCAGCTGTGCTTTAACCTTCTCCCCGCCTGAAAGGCTTCCCATGTTCTGATCACTGTAAAAGAAATCTGCCGGCACCTGAAATTCCGCAGCCATTTCAGATAACTCTTTGGGATTCTTATCGTAAAAGAGCTGTGCCTGTGAGAAATATTCGTAAAGTGTTTTTGTTCTATCAGTTTCAGGTAGTTCCTGAGGAAGATATCCCAGCACCTCTTTGGCAGTTACTCTTTCCCCTTCACATTCCGTATACTCTGCAGCAAGTTCCGGATCATAGATCCATTTCATCAGAGTAGACTTACCATTCCCCTCTTCTCCGATGATTACCGCTTTATCTCCATCATTTAGTACCACGCTGAACTTTTCCAATATAATTCGCAGGTCGCCCCGATGTGTTATAGTTAAATCTTTAATCTGAAGCATATATCGCCCTCCTGTTCTGCTGCAATAATAGCAAAAAAGCCTATTCTGCATACGCAAAATAGACTCACACAAATAGACCTACTATGAACAGTCAGGCTAAAAATGCATGATAATCCAGTTTAAGCGTACACAAAACAGCCGCATAAGCAGCTAACAAATCTAAGTCGTGTTCACTCAAGCCAAATTATCTAATAATCATTCCTTCACCTAAACGCCAAGCGCTCTTTCTTTATATTTTTAAAATCGTAATAATACTAACATTCTTACTAACCGGTTGCAACCTTTTTCTCGCAAACTTAAAAAGCCCCCACCCAAAACAGGTGGGGACTCATATTTTACCATCTTCCGAAGATGGATCGCTTTGCTATAAATGCGCCGGTGGTTTCATCGAAGTGGTAGACATTAAAGAGTATCCATACGATACCTCTCTGAACTACTCCACCGATTGCAAAGTACTGTACACCGTCAACAGTGAACCAGCCTGTGGTTGCTTTGCCGCTCTTCTCATTGAAGTGATACAAAAGCTCTACGCCTCCAATGTTGATGTTAGTAAAGCCTTTCACCATGGCATGGGTCTGAGGATTGAAGTAATAGGTTCCAAACAGTGTGATAAGGAATCCATCGTGGATTATGTGGTTGAAGTCCGCATAATACTGCGCACCGTCTACACTAAAGGATCCTCTTACTGCCTTACCGTTTGAGCCAAAGTAGTAGGTCTTGCCTTTTACTGTGACAAAGCCTGTCTGCATTACACCAAGATCGTCTGCATCCTCGCTAAAGTAGTACAGGTTAGAGCGACTACTCATAAGTCCTGTCTGCGCCACACCATTCTTAGCATAATAGGTTCCCTCAGCCTCAGTTACAAAGCCATTTGCCAGCTTGTCTCCGTTTTTGTAAAAGACCTTGTTGCCTTCGGAATCTACTTCATAGTATGCATTGACATGCACGTTGATAAGCATTACTGCTTCGTTACAGGTCTCAGTCTCTTTTGCTGTTACTGTGATGATGGCATCACCTGTTGAAACAAGGTTCAGTGTTCCATCCTCTGAAACTGTTACAACCTCCTCATTTGATGATGCATATGTAAGTGCGCCATCGCCTGAAGTTACGGCATTAAGCACATAGTTATTTCTTGCAAGGCTTAAGTTGTAGCTTGCTGTTCCGGTGATCTGCTGATCTACCTTAGGTACAACCACCTCTTTTGCCCTGATAATGATAGCTCCCATACGGCTTGTGGTTGAGCCATCAAAGGTAAATGTAAGCTGTCCGTCTGTAACCTCTACATCTGAAAGAACTGCCCAGCTGTAGGTTCCTGCTGCATTGGAAACATTGTAGCTTATACCCTCTACTGCTCCCTTAACATTGCTCTTGTATACTGAGTTTGAAAGAACTTCTACCTGATATGTACCGTTCTTTACGTCAACCCAGAACTCCTGTCCTGCAGGAAGTGCAAAGTCTGTGTAAACATTTGCATCCAGTGCTCCCTCATAGGTAAATCCTTCGGATCTTCCCTGAGTGAACTGCTCATCATCGCTAAAGCCCCAGCCTTTTTCTGCTGTGTAGAAGCTGCCGAGCTCTGAAAGCTTTGTGGTTCCGTTCTTGGGATTAACTGTTACTTCTGTCCAGCCTTCAGCGCTTGCGCCGGCCTTGATACCAAAATCAAACTTGTAAAGTGCCTGATAATCAACTGTGACTGTGAGGTTTGCGACTATCGTGCTGTTCTCGATGGCACCTGTTGTCTTGTAGGTTCCTACAGTATTTACATCTATTCCTGCAACGTCCCATACTACCGGAATGTCTTTTACGCTGCCACTCTTGAATGTAGCGCTTACAGTCTGTGGAAGCTTGCCGGAAGCATCGCCATCGCCAAGAACAATCTCTGCGAAGCTGTCTGCAACTGCTACCACATAGTCCTCAACAACATTAACTGTAAGTGTAATCTCAGCTTCTGCGTCATTTTCAACAGTTCCCGGAATCTCATAAACACCGACAACCGTTGTATCAAGTGCAGTTGTATCCCATGTTACTTTCACATCATTACTTGTTCCGTTGAGGAATGTTGCCTTAACTGTTTCAGGCAGCTTAGCCTCCTGACCCTGAATTACTTCTACCGCATCGAGCTGTGCATAGCCTGTAGCCTTGTTAGCCACAACGGTTACTGTAACTTCTACAGGGTTTGAATCATAGCCTCTTACATTTGCGTAAGCCTTGTATGTTCCAACGTTCTCAATATCAACTTCGTCAGCCTCGTAGCTTACTGAAACGGTCTGTGTCTTGCCATCAGCGTCTTTTACCTTAACAGTTCCTATGTTGGCCTTAAGAAGATCTGCTACTGTCTGTCCCTCTGCAAGAGGTGTGTCCTCAACCAGCTGCTGGTTCTGTAGTGCCTGTAACTGGTCAGCATCAATTGATGCGATTGCAACAGTTGTAAGAACTGAGAGAGGGAGTGACTTATAACTTGTCTTACCATCTACAATTGCTGCTACCTTGTAAAGGTATGTTGTGTTTCCATCAACAGTATCATCTACGTATGAGAATACTGTGTCAGCCGAAACTCCGGCTCCGTCCAAAGCACCACCTTGAGCTCCACTCTGTGCAGCCTCATACTCAGCAAGAGCCTCATCATAGTTTGCCGTCTTAATCTCAAAGCCTGTGAAGTACATTGCTGCATAGCCGTTCTTGGTAACTGTGTTAACAAGATTAAGCTTGCCGTCCGTAACTTCTACAGTCTGTGTTTCAGAGTAAGTGATCTTATCTGAATTACCATGTCTGAAGTCCGCAAACTCCACGCCCTCAGCTGTAAGCTTCTGGTAGGAAGCACCTGATCCGTTGTAGATATACTGTGTTACTTCATAGCTTCCGTTTGGAACATCAACAACAAATTCCGCAGTTCCGTTTGAAATCCATGCAAGAGCTGAATCATAGTAAAGATCGCTCTCTTCGCTATCAAGTGCTCCATAGGTCTTGTTTGAAATTGAAGAAACATCGCTAAATCCATAGCCCAGTTCTTCGCTGTACTCTGTAGATGCTGATACTGCTGTCCATCCGTCCTGAGTATTGCCTGCGCCGAAGTCAAACTTGTAATCAACAGGCTTTGTAACTGCCCCTTCACCGTCTGAACCGGTAGCTGTTCCTGCACCGGACTCACTCTTTGCCACCTGATCAAACTCTGCTACATCCTTGGAAGCAATAACCTCATACTCGCCTGCATTTCCTGTTTCATCAGCTATAGATCTGTAAATCACATATCCTGTGATCTCATGTCCAAAAAGTGCACCGTCATTAGCTGGTGTGAACTGAAGCTCAACAGATGAAGAGCTGACTTCTCCGGCTGAAAGAGCTGCAGTGATAAGTCCGTTAGATATAAGGTAACTTGTGTGTGCCGGCTGGTTGTAGCCAACGTTCTGCCATGCAACACCCTCTCTGTACGCAAGATCTGTCAAAAGACAAGGAATCACATAGTCTGTCTGAATAGTAGTTGAATATACTCTGATCCTGCTATTGTCTCCTGCACATCTTGCAATAATCTCCTCTCTCCAGTCGCCCAGGATATCAGCCACAAGTCCGAGATTTCCTTTAGTTCCGTTGCTGGTAAGAACCTGGCTTGACTCAAAGAGATTTACATTCTGTCCCTTCTCGTAATCCCATTTCTCAATGGTTGTTGTAAGCGGCGCATAAGCACCTGAATCAAAGGTATGATCCTGCATCTCTGCAAGGAGATCTCCATCCCAGTAAATTGAGAAGTTACTTGGAGGTGTTGCACCTTCATTTACTGTGATCATCGAGCTTCCTGAAGCATCGTTTGAATCATAGATTCCTGAAAGAGATGAGAATACGTTTGCTGTTCTGGTATCCCATGAAGGCTCATCGGAACCGGTGTATGCAGGGTTTGCGATTGACCAGTACTCTGCTCCCTCGTATCTTGGGTCGATATCTGATGCAACGCCACGTCCTGTGTCTTTTCCCGTGTAGTAACCTGTGAGGATCTGACCTGTCTCAGCATCGTGGATTTCTACATGGTATGCTGCATCGTCGTGCTCGTGGACATCCATTATTTCCAGTCCGTCTCGGCTTGGAACCCAGTCGCCAACGTGCTCTGCATCGCCGTGTCCGAGACCTGTGCTGTAGAGAACCGAACCGTCGTTATCTACTGTAAGTGAACCGTAGATGATCTCGTCGCAGCCATCGCCGTCAACATCGTTAACAGCCAGTGCGTGGTTACCCTGCCCCTCATACTGAGCGCCTGCATTTAATGTATCAAACTGCCAGTAAACACCGATTGACTGTGTGCCGTCATCAGCAGTTGAAAGGTAATATGCTGTAAGGCATGTTCTTGTGTAGTAACCTCTTGCGAATACTGCAAAAGGAGTTGTTCCATTAAGGTATGCTGTGCCTGAGAGGAATCTGTCCACTCTGTTTCCGTAGGCATCGCCCCATGCAGATACAGAACCTCTTCCCGGAAGGTACTCAACAGTGTCGATTATGCTGCCGTCTTCACCGTTAAACATTGAGAAGTACTCAGGTCCATCAAGGACATATCCTGAGGAATTTCTATAGTCATTTTCAGATGCTATGGAAGCGGTATCGAGAGCTGCCATACTGCATGCACCAACAAATCCCGTCTCATTCAGGTTGGCATCATAGGTTGTTGTTCCGTCTGCAGTCTTAACTGCGATCTCAGCCTTTCCGTCCGCATCGTAGTCCCATACCTGGAACTGTGTGTAGTGCGCACCGGATCTGATGTTGATACCAAGATCGATTCTCCACATCAGTACAGCGCTTCCTGTTGCAAAATTGATGTCATAAGCATCAAGGAAGGTTGTTCCTGTGTAGCCTGAACCCGAGTTGTCTTTTGCATTACTTGGGTACCACTTAACAATGAGCTCAAGGTCTCCATCTCCGTTGAGGTCGCCCACTGACATATCGTTAGCAGTGTAAGAAGCTGAGCTTCCATCAGGCATTGTCTGGTCTGAAGGCCTGTTCAACTTAAACTCCTGATACTGGTTGCTCCAAACAGCTGTTGAAACAGAAGAAAGTCCAAGTGCTCCGTCATTAGAGCCTACGACTGTGTAGGTGTCAGATGCGCTTCCGCCCTCATCCACGCAGTTGGTAACCTTAAGGCCTTCTGCAATGGCTGCGCCATTTCTGTATACGGTAAAAGAGCTTGTGACATTTCCATTACTGTCGAGATCTTCGTCAAATGCTCTCCAGCTGAGATATACACCACTTGTAATCTCTTTTCCCTCAGCATCGGTTGCGCTGACTTTAGTCTCCGCACCTGCTCCGCCTGCCAGGTTGATTGCTACAAGTGCTCTTGATGAATAGTGCTCAAGTCCGCCTGCAACCAAGTTTCCTACAACCGGTGTGATGCATACATCTGACATCTCACCAAGTCCGCCTGCGTTCAGGGCTGCAACCTTGTAGTAATAATGAATGTTTGTGTAAACTGTATCATCTGTATATGCTGTTGTCTTGGACTCACCGATCTTCTCATAGCCCTTGAATGCCTTGTCGCTCTCGGGCTTCTGTGAACGATAGATGATGTACTTAATAACATTCTCTGATGTAGGGTTTGCATCCCACTTAAGTTCTACATAATGCTGAAGCTCTGTCTGTCCTGCCTCAGGGCTTACACATACAAGATTAAGAGGGGCTGCCGGAACTTGTACACTCTCATCCAGCATTGACTGTGTTACCACGTTACTTGCAGGAGACTCAACTCCCTCGGAGTTTGTGCAGGTCATGTAGTAGCTGTATGTTTCGCCCAGGTCAGCTACCATCGCACGACAGTCAAGCTCACTGTCAAGAAGCTCCTGTGCTGTAAATGTCTTAACAACGCTAAACTCAGCATCGCTCTCGGACTTCCTGTAAACTGTGTAGCTTGCCGCATCATCAACTGTTCCGAATGAAAGCAGGAAGTTTGCTGTTGATGCTGTAAAGCTAAGCTCAGTAATTGCAAGGTTAGAAGGTGCTGTAAGAAGGCTTGTAATTGTAAGACCGTTTATGTAGTTGTTTGATCCGCCAACGGTAATATTGAGCTGACCATCTGTTACAGCCACTGTTCCCGTGCAGCTTGCAAGTGCCTGCTTGGTTGCTATTGAACCAAATGTCACTCCTTCCGCATTGTAAGAAACCTTAATAGTGCTGGTTCCCGGAAGAAGGTCACATGCATAAACAGTAACTTCGTAAGAGCCGTTTGGAAGATCCACTGCAAATTCGCCTGCTCCCAGGTTGAAGTCATCAGCCATGTCTGAAGCATCTTTATTGCCGTTTCCACTTCTGTATCTTCCATTTCCCGGAGCTGTTATCCAGCCATAGCCCTTTTCTGCGTCGTAGGCCTGATTCTGGTTAACACCTGTCCACCCCTCCATAGTAGGAGAGTCATTGTAGTTAAAATCGAACTTAAGGCCTGCTTCCTTGGTTGATACAACAATAGCGTCGGAAAGCTCACCTGTTCCAAAGCTGTTCCAGGCTGCTACTGCATAAACATAAGTAACACCTGAGTTACAACCCGGATCTGTGTACTTTGTCTTTGTGGAAACAGAATACTTTGTTGCATTGCCAAAATCTACATCTTCTGCATTCTGTCCATCCTCAAGCTCTGCGCGGTAGATATAGTACATCTCTGCGCCTTTAGCCTCTGACCATGAAAGTGAAACGCTTGTTGAACCTACCGCTGTGCTCTCGAGATTTGTAACTTTCTCAGGAGCCTCTGTCGATGCGTTTATCTCAACAAGTCCTGCAAGTAAATCCAGCTGGTCGTTAAAGCCAAGTGCATACTCGTTATCTGCCTCGTCTGCAAAATCAAGAATTCCCTGCGCAACTGCCTGAGAGAACTTATATGCACCGTACCACTGAAGGTGAGTTGCATCAGAAGATCCGCCTGTATATGCGCCTTCTGAGTAATCTCCCGCTTCCACTCCGCACAGGAAAAGAGCCTTCGCTCCCTCTGCGCCGAAGTCCTCACAGATATCGCCTGAACGTGCTGTAAGATCAATGAGTGGTATGTCATGCTCTGAAGCAAGTGAAAGCATAACCTGACGATAAGCCTCAAAATTGCTTGCCCATGTAACAGTTCCATCGCCATTATCTGTATAGCTGTATCTTGCAACAGGTGTTACAAGTACCGGTGTAGCACCTCTCTGATAAGCTCCGTCAACATACTGCATTATGTAGCTGCCAAAATCGCTGCTTGATACATAACGATTAGGTCTTGAGGAAGTAGCATCGTTGTGTCCCCACTGGATAAAGAGGTAGTCACCCTTTTTTATGTCCTCAAGGATATCCTCCAGCTTTCCTTCCTGAATATAACTGCTTGATGAACGTCCGCCAATGGCTCTGTTCTCAACGATCACGTTAGCAGTCTCATAAACCTGAGACTGTGAAAAGTCAGCATTATCTGCCTCCCTCTCTTCAACAAACTCGCCGAACCAGTCGCTGAATGTCTGGCCCCAGCCTGTCTGAGGGTAGTAGTATGTATCATAAGTCTGGACGGTTGAATCGGATGCTATGTAAATAGTCGGCTTTGATTCTGCCTCCTGAGTCTTAAGTCTTGTGATCTTAACCTCAGATACATAAACATTGTTTGTTCCCGCATCACCTATAGCAGTCGCAGAACTTGCTACAAGGAATTTAAGATTGAGCTGTCCGTCAACAAGGTTTGTCTCAAAGGTCACTGTCTGGGAAGATCCGCCGCCAACGTTTATCTCGGTCTTCTGAGTGATATCCTCAGCTTCAAGATAAGCCGTGTATGCCGAATCATCAGGGTTGGTCAAAACCACCTCAACCTGATAGTCCGCATTGTAAAGATCCACATTAAAGGTTGATGTGTTCTCGTATGTATAAACACCATAACCGGTGCTCTCAGTCTCAGTCCATACCTTGCTTGCGATGCCAGCATATGAGCCTTCATCGGTCACATAGCTTGCGCTATCTGAAGTCACATTGGCAACCCTTGGGTAGTAAACCGATCCCGACCAGCCCACCGGATCTGTGTTATAATCTACGTCACTAAATCCATAGCCTTTGTCCTCTGAGTAGACATTTGCAGAGGAAATACCATTTTCTGTTCCAAAGAAAAAGTCTGCTACTACTGTATCTTCTGTAAAGTTCTCGTACCCATCTTCTCCCTGATCGATTGATGGTACCGGAGCAGAAGCTGCTCTGAGCAGGCTTGCCGAAGACTTAGTCTTTTCCTTTAGAATGTCTTCTGAAGCTTCTGTAGTGGCTGAATCTGCAGCGTCTGCCTCTTCGTCGATTTCATTTTCCGCGTCTTCTTCTGCCTTTTCCTCGCTGTCTTTTTCCTCGGAAGCATCTTCAGAGCTGTTTCCTGCCCCTGCGCCGGACTCGTCTGATGGTAACTCTGATGAAGCTTCGCTTGCTGCTGAACTTTCTTTCTCAGTGCTGTCTTCTGCTGCAGATGAAGATTCAGATGATACACTTGCTTCTGCAGATGCCTCTACTGAAGCTTCTGCTAAAGGCACTTCTGCCGGCACATCTTCTGCCGCATAGGACTTAACAGACGAATATGCAAATATGCTGGAAACTGTCAGCGATATACTTGTTGCAAAGGCAATTGCCCTTACAAGGCTGTTCTTTCGTCCGAAAGAGCCATGCATATTCTTGGTTCTTTTGTTCCCCATTTCGTTTACCCTCCTCCTTTATGTCACTCCCCCTCATAGCATCTTACTGCACTATTACGAAATTCACCCTTTTCGTATCGGAGAAAACCGCTATTTGTGACAAATTTTATTATATTTTGTTAAAGATTTTATAAATTTTTCATATAGTCAGCAATTCATTTAGAAGATAACACTGTGCAAATTCAACCCATTAAAAAAAGAATGCCACTGATGACATTCTTTTTTAGTGCAGACAAGCAAGCAAAATGATTGATGAACATATGCTCACTCTATACCTTACACACAGATTACACCACACTTACTTTACCGTTTGTGCCGTCCACTATCACACTGTCTCCGTCCTTCAGTCTGCCTGTGGCATTTCCGGTAGCTTTTCCGGCGCTGATAACCTTAAAACCGGTATGATACCAATTTTAAAATATCCGATGGTTTTTCAACTATAAAGGTAGCTCCGGCTCCTTCAAGTTCTTTTCTGTCGCCATACCCCCAGAGAACGCCAACGGAATCAATGCCTGTTTCATTGGCAGCATTTATATCCTGGTTTCTGTCCCCAATCATGAGGACCATATTTTTATCTGTTATTTTCAGGCTATCTATGGCAAATCTGATGACATCAGTTTTAGTCCTTCTATCCGTATCATTTGAGGTAGCCACTACATCAAAAAACTTAGTTAATCCAAAGTGTTCAAGAACTATATTTGTCCCCTTTTCGCTCTTTGAAGTTGCAACAGCAAGTTTTTTCCCGGATTCCTTCAGATTTCTAAGCAGTTCTTCAATGCCGGGATACACCTCATTTTCCATCACTCCGCCTCTGTTAAAATAGTACTCTCTGTACAACGTGATAGCTTTCTTTGTATCCGCATCAGAATATCCAAGAATGGTGCCAAAAGAATACTCAAGCGGCGGTCCAATAAATCTGCGAAGAGTAGCCTTATCCTCTACTGTATTTCCCATTTCTTTTATAGCGTATTCAAAGCCATGCATGATTCCGGGGCCTGAATCTGTAAGTGTCCCGTCAAGATCAAAAAGAATTACCGAATATTTATTTCCTTCCATACCAATGCTCCGTCTTATTTTTCAAATTTTCGCTTTACCGTCAAACACTTCTATACCGTACTTTAAAAGGTCTACTTTTCCGTCCATAACTTCTACTCCCTCTTTTCTAAGGAGTTTTTCCTGAACGCCTTCACCAAATGCGAAGTTCCCGGATAGCTCTCCTTTCGAATTTACCACACGGAAGCATGGAATATTATCCGGATCAGGGTTTTTATGAAGAGCATTTCCAACAGCCCTGGACATCCTTGCATTTCCTGCCATCTCAGCGATCTGACCATATGTGGCCACATGTCCTTTCGGAATTCTTTTAACCGCTTCATAAATTCTCTTTGTTGGCGAGTCGGTAATAAGGTCGTAGCTAATTGCGATCATTTTTTTGACTTCTTCATCCGGTATTGAGCCGTCCAAAATGATAGTGTTCCAGTGCTCTTTGTTCTGATGATATGCCGGAACCACTGAATCATAAGCTCTTCTCCACAGATCTCTCCAATCGGGATCCACTTTCACATTCAGATTAATAAATCCGTCTTTTTCATAAGTCCACAAAAAGGCTTTCTTACAGCCTTTTACTCTTACCAGTTGCCAGTTCTGCTCTCTAAACGGCGCTTCCAGGTATGTGTCCGGAAAAGACAAACCATAGTCCAGTGCTTCCTGTCTCGTCTTCATGTATTCCTCTTTTGCTTTTTCCGCCAACAATTGCACACTTATTCTGGAACCCTCAGGTGCATTTTTTATTCATGATATAGATGTCAAAAGTCGTAGATACATACATGCCTGCATGTTAACATCCGCTTAAATCCCGCCAAGCTGCATGGTATAGTACTTTTCGTAAAGGCCGCCTTTTTTGATAAGTTCCTTGTGATTGCCTCTCTCACGGATACCGTCCTCGTCGAGTACTATGATCTCATCTGCCCCTAGGATCGTCGAAAGTCTATGGGCTATTGTTATGGTCGTTCTTCCGTGGGAAAGCTTGTCAAGGCTCTCCTGGATGTATCGTTCGCTCTCATTATCAAGGGCGCTGGTTGCCTCATCAAGTATAAGAATAGGCGGATTTTTCAGGAAGACTCTGGCAATAGCTATTCTCTGCTTCTGTCCTCCGGAAAGTCTTGCACCTCTCTCTCCCACCCATGTGTCAAAGCCATTTGGAAGGCTCTCTATGAATTCCGTAAGGTCCGCGTCATCTGCTGCCTTCCGGATTTCCTCCATGGTGGCGTCAGGTTTGCCGTAAGCAATATTCTCTCTGACAGTTCCGTTAAAAAGGTATACGTCCTGCTGAACTATTCCAATAAAGGAGCGAAGTGATTTCTGAGTCACATCTCTTATGTCGGTTCCGTCTATTTTTACAGCACCTTCCGTAACATCGTAGAATCTTGGAAGCAGTGAACAAAGTGTAGTCTTTCCTCCGCCCGAAGGTCCAACGATAGCCACAGATTTACCCGCATCAACGTGAAGATCGATGTGGCTAAGTACCGACTCATTGTTTTCATAGGAAAAAGAGACATCCTCATAGTCAATGACGCCACGGACGTCCTTGAGCTCTTTTGCCTCAGCCTTGTCTACTATGGCAGGCTTTGTGTCAATTACTTCAATAAATCTCTCAAAGCCTGCAAGGCCCTTCTGAAGCTGCTCGGTAAATTCAACAAGGACATTTACGGGGCCGATAAAGATGTTGATATAAAGAGCATAAATTGCCAGTTCCTCTCCTGAGAGCTTCCCCTTTGCTATAAAAAAGCCTCCTGCCACTAAGACTGTTATGAACATGAGGCCTTCAAAGAAGCTGTTTCCCGAATTGAATATGCCCATCCGCCTGTAGTTAGCTCTTTTGGAATCAAGAAAGGCTATGTTGCTTCCGGTAAATTTCTCCTGTTCTATCTCTTCACCGGTAAAAGATTTAACGACTCTGATACCGCCAAGTGTATCCTGAAGTGAAGAATTGATGCCCGCAATCTTTTTCCTGTTGTCACTGAAAGTCGCTCTCATCTTTTTGTTCTGAACAACAGCAAAGCAGGCCATCAGAATTACTACCACCACAAGGCACAGTGTCATCGGAACATTGATACGAAGCAGGAGAATCAAAGATCCCACTATCTTGATCACGGAAATGAAGATGTTCTCCGGACCATGGTGAGCCAGCTCTGATATGTCGAAGAGATCAGAGACGAGCTTGCTCATCATTTCGCCTGTATTATGGGTGTCATAATAGGAAAAAGAAAATTCTTCGAACTTATCAAACAGTTCTTTTCTCATGCCCGATTCCATGCGGGCTCCCATCATATGTCCCTGATATGTCACATACCATCTGCAAAAAGATCTGACTGCATACAGAAGAAAAAGTATTAAGGCGATGATTCCCAGTCTCTTCAGGATAACCTCAGGCGCTTCAAGAAATAATGAACTGCGAAGGATCCTCAGAAACTGTGGAAACGCAAGATCGATCACCGACAAAATTGTCGCGAATAACAAATCCAGGAAAAACACTCCCAGATATGGTTTGTAATATGGTATAAATCTTTTTATAAGTTGCATGGAATACCTCTTGTTGTAATAAAATATGTAATTATCAAAATGCAATCAGCAAGTGCCCAGGCACAGATTTCCCCAAAATAGATACCATAATATCCTATGATACGAGTTAAGAAAATCGCGCAGGCCACCCTCATTATCAGCTGTGCAAAGCTTGAAAGCATAGGAATTATGCTGTTTCCCATACCCTGCAAGGTTGATCTGACAATATACAAAATGTAGAGAAGCGGGAAAAATGCAGCCAGTACCTGCAGATAATTGTATCCATATGAAAATACCTTGGCGTTTGCAGTCCCTGTATCTATGAATAGTTTCATCAAAGGCTGCCCAAAAATGATCATCACCACAGAACATGAAAGAGCCGTTATAATACCAAGCAGTACGCTTACTTTTACTCCGCTGCGTACACGTTCATAATCTTTTGCCCCCATATTCTGTGAAACATATGCAACTACAGCTAATCCATAAGAAGATGCTGCAATCTCAAGAAGTGCATATATTTTTCCTGCTATGGTATATCCGGTGAGAAAAGAGAGCTCATACTGATTGATCCTATTGATGACGATAAGACCACCTATTGCAGTGATCACACTCTGAAGCGCCATTGGAAGGCCAATTGTCATCAGCTCTTTTACCACGGTAAATCCGCTCTTTAATCCGGAGCTCTTTGCGGAAGTCGCATCAGAAATGCCCTGCCTGTTTTTATATACGTTATAACCACAGATAAGCATAACTAGGCATTCCGAAAGGATTGTACCGAGAGCCGCTCCTCCTATCCCCATATTCAGGGCGCTTACAAACAATATGTCCAAAACAATGTTGCACAGTGAGGAAACAGTCATAGCCATAAGATGAATTTTGCTATTCCCTCTGCTCCTCAAAACCGCAGCAAAAAGCTGATAAAAAATAAGAAAAGGAAGCCCTGCAAATATGACATCAACGTAGGTTTTAGCAAAAGAGAACACCTCATCTTTTGTATCAAGCACTCTTAGTACAAATCCGGAAGTGCCAAGTAAAAGCGCCACCAGAGATATTGCTAACCCGAAACAGATTGCCTTAGCCTTTTTATAGTACTGAGAGAAAGCAGCTTCGTCTTTTTCCCCATACTTATTACCCAATAAAACTGAAAATCCCTGGATTAAGCCTATGACAAATCCATTCACCAGGAATATATACCAATCAGTTCCGCCTATGGCTGAGAGCCCTTTGGCGCCAACTTTTTGGCCTATAATGATGCTGTCTACAATAATGTAGAGCTGCTGAAAAACATTACCAACTATCAACGAAAAAGCAAAACTTAAAATCAGTGATAACGGTTTCCCCTTAGTCAGATCCCGATCTTCATTCATACGTCTGTTCCTCCAAAAAAATAGCTGCATAATTCATCTGATGTCACTAAGTAGTATGGCTGTTGCATTTTCAACGTCTTTTGTAGTAAGACCAACTTCAGCATCTGTCTTTACCTGATGTTTTGTAATCTCACTATTATGAAGTTCAAGATCATCAAGTGCTCACGCTCAGGGTTATCTGCATCAGAAGCTTCTGGGCCATGCTTTTTAACTATATCAATTACTTCCCCAACTTCACCAATCATCCACAGCAGCTTATTCTTCCCGACTTCCGGAGAAATACCTTCCCACTTATCTTTGTATCTCTCCTGTAATGTTCTTTGCATATCAAGCATTTCATTTATACCAAAATCCGCCATTGTTCACCCCTTAACACTTTCTTGTAAGTAAAATAACTTCTCCATTCCTGTAAAGCACTCTGCTCATCAAACTCAGCAGATGTGCACCACTTTTTCCAATCATGAAGTACTTTGCCATGCCGAATTATCATTACTCTCATTTAACAGATACCATCCAGTTATCACCCTCAACAAGATATTGGAGCTCAGTAAGTTCCGGATTATTTATAACTTCTAGTAGTTCTTCCAAGTCATCAACTGTTTCAAGCTCTGATAGTTTACTTATTTCAACCCACTCCATCTTTCCTTCATCTGAGGAAATGATATCTCCAGTAAATTCGTTTGTTTTAAAAAGAAATACTATATATCTTCCATTTTCGTATTTACCGTCCCTGACTGGAAACTGCTTAACTCCAGCAAGTCGTGGGTTCTTTATATCCAGGCCGGTTTCTTCTTTCATCTCACGAATTAC
>SVFZ01000047.1 GCA_015056585.1 Butyrivibrio sp.
CCGCCAGGGAAGGTGAGGAGCCGGACCCGGAGGACGTGGAAGATTACGTAAAGTGCCTGGTGGAAGCCATTCCATACGCAGGCATAGGAGTAGACTTATAAGAGGTCTATTTATGATGTGCTTCCAGATATTGGCAGAACAACATTGTTTACACCAAAGCCATGGAGTCCGTCTGGAAAATAATCGGATTAAAAGTAATGATATCCGCAGAGAAATGCGGTATAATCTCCTTGTCACTCGTGACAATAAAATGACAGTCCGTTCAAATCCGAAGAATGTTACCGTCCATTTCTTTCACAGCGTTAAAATATCTGAAACTATTATCCGCTTCCTGCTTGTCGAAGACGAAATTGCCTTTTTCTGATACCCACTTTGAAATATCGTAGAACAGCTGACACATAGTTTCCACAGATCTCCACATATCGTTTACGTCAGCGCTGCAATAAGTGTCCAAATACCTCTGCCATTCTTCTTCGGACAGCCATTTCTTCATATACTTTCCGGATTTTCCAACGCTGACAGAATAATCCGTCAGCTCTCCTATTTTCCAGGACAGCATTTTTTCAAGCTGCTTTCTGACCACAAAATTCAGCATATCCTGAGCATAGGTTACTTCTTCCCTCCACAGTCCTTTTGCAATGTTATTAAGACACCACCAAAACTCATTGCATACGGAAGCATACTGCTCTTGTGATGGTCGATGGACTAAATACGTTTCTTCCGACGACTCAGGAATCGGAGGAAGGATTCCATCCTTATCAAGCAGGATCTTGCACAAGCTGTCTTCCAAAATAATTTCCTGCACATGCGATATGGTTTTCACGGTAAGATCCAGTCTGTTCCCATCCGTAAACATCATAAGCCAGGCATATGAGTTTTCTTTATCGCTTGAACAACCCGGAAATTCGTCCGGATACTGCATAAAAAGAATATCACCAAAACGTCGAATCCACTCTTTATCCCGGATAAATGATCCGGTTTCCTCTACGACGTAAACAATATCATAATCCTGAAAAATATCCTTTGGAGCATTGGGATTGGTTCGTGATCCATTCATATAAACAGCACGGATCCTTGCATCTTCCTTTGCCGTATTCAAGATTATTTCCATCATCTCTTTATCTGTGCGCATTTAGCATTCCCCCGTATGACCGTTACTTTCTTAATTCACAAAATAAGAATATTGACTATGCTCTGTCCGAGTTCTTCCTGAAGCCGGACTTTAATATTATCGGCGATTTTTTTAATGGAGCCGTAGTTCATGTTGTCAGGGAATTTCAGTTCGATATCTACGATCTGCTCTTCTCCGTTAATCCTTGTCCTGATTTCGCCAAGATCTTCATAGCTGTCAAAAAACTCGTTTAATACCTTTAAGATCTTGAGCTGGCTTTCTTCATCCAGGGTACGGTCAATAAGTTCAGCAGCAGATGCTTTCATATGCCCCAGAACTATCATAAAGAAAGGCACTGCAATTGCGATACATACAATAGGGGAGAGATAAGCAATCCAAAAAGTCTGCTTGAAAATGATCTGTAAAAGGAGCGTCGCTATAGATGCAGCATCAAAGAAAAACTCTTTCTGAGCGCTGACATAAGCTGTGTGGAACATTTTTCCGGATGTTCCGAGTAGAATTTTCTTTTGCCAAATGAGTATTAATAGATCGATAATAAGTCCTATGAGGCTGACGATCAGAGCGAATAAAAGATATGTGCTTTCCGGTTCGGGCCTTATTATTTCGCGGATAGAGAAAAAGACGACACAAAAAAGACCTGCTATATCAAAGATTTCGCAGCTTAAGGCGGTTATGGCCTCTACCTTTCCGGTGCCATAATTAAAGACATATTTGAGATTTCTGTTAAGTTTCTTCGTAAGAAAGGCAATAAGAACTCCGGGAAGAAGGATGCTGGCACTTTCTATGAATTCCAGCCATACTACAGCAGAACCGCTGGCGGTTGCAGCGATAAAAGAAGTCACAAATTCCGGAAGCCGCCCCAAAATAAGTACCAGAGCGACATCATGCTGTTTTTTTAATTCGGTTCTTTTTCCCGTAGCATTCATAAACGAATATTTGGTCCTTCCGATGACTTATATATCTCTAATTATTATAGCAGACATAGTGCTTGATGGTACAAATACAAGGCGGTATATTAGACTATAGGGTTAGTATCAGACGTAAAATGTGCGATCTGGTTACCGGAGCAGGCTATACAAGTGAAGGAAGCCGGGCACTTAGAAAGATGAGTTTGCAATGAAACAAAGTAAGAACAATGAAGAAAAAACAAATGTAATGAGGGTGCTTGAGAGTAAGAAGATAGCTTACTTAAGCCACAGCTATGAGCCGGATCAGACTCTGACCGGAGAGGATATAGCAGGCATTCTTGGGGAAGATGCGTCAAATGTTTTCAAGACGCTGGTAACACAGGGCAAGACCGGCCAGTACTATGTATTTGTGATTCCGGTAAACGCAGAGCTTGATCTGAAAAAAGCAGCTAAGGCAGCAGGGGAAAAATCCATCGCAATGATAAAGCAGAAGGATCTTTTACCCCTTACAGGATACATCCACGGTGGCTGCTCCCCAATCGGCATGAAGAAACAGTTTCCCACATTCATACACGAAACAGCAAAGGAACTGGAAAAGATATATGTAAGTGCGGGAAAGGTCGGATTTCAAGTGGAACTTAACCCCGGCGAACTTATTGCGCTTACGAGAAGTACATTAGCTGACATAATAGAATAGCGAAAGCTTCAGAAAGGACGAACATGGCAATCGAAAACATAGCAAAATACACATTTGGAAATCCGCTAAACACCGGTGCGGTGGTTATTGAACACGCTGCAGCCGCAGGAACTCCCAAAGGCTTTTTGGTAGATCAAAAGGCAAAAGAGCTAAAAACAGAGCTTTCAGGAGATGCTTTCGTTTACGGACTTGGCGAAACCATAAGGGGCATCAACAAAAGAGGATGGCTGTACCGCAGTAATAACGCGGATGAACCGCATCATGAAGAGGGAAAAAACTCATTATATGCCTCTCACAATTTCTTTATTGTGGACGATGGAGAAGAGTGCTGCGGTTATTTTATTGATCACCCGGGATTTGTTGAATTTGATATAGGCTATACTGACAAAGATCTTTTTACTATAAGATTTAATGACTTTGATTTCGACCTTTATGTGATTTCGGGAAAAGAGCCAAAGGAAATAGTAAAGAGCTTCAGAGAGCTTGTAGGTAAGAGCTACATGCCGCCTGTCTGGGCTTTTGGATATGGACAGAGCAGATGGGGATATAAAACTGCCGATGATATAAGGCAGGTGAGAGATGGGTATAAAAAGCTTGGAATCCCGCTGGATATGATCTATATGGATATAGATTATATGCAGGACTACAAAGACTTCACAGTCAATCCTGAGAGATTTCCGGATTTCGAAAACTTTGTAAAAGAGATGAAAAAGGATGGTATAAGGCTTATTCCTATCATCGATGCAGGAGTGAAGATTCAGGAAGGCTACGACGTTTATGAAGAAGGCGTAAAGGGCGATTACTTCTGCAAAAAAGAGGACGGTAAAAACCTTGTGGCTGCCGTATGGCCCGGAAAGGTTCATTTCCCGGACTTCCTTAATGCCAAAGCCAGAGAATGGTTTGGAGATAAGTACAAAGTCCTCACAGATGCCGGAATAGAGGGCTTTTGGAATGACATGAACGAGCCTGCGATATTCTATACCGAGGAGCATCTTAAGGAAGTCTTTGAGGACATACATGATCTTGAGAACGTGGAACTGGATATCGAGGGATTCTTTAACCTCACAGGTCTGGTAAATGGTATAGCCAATAACCCTGAGGACTACAGGAGATTTTTCCACGACTTTGACGGGGTAAAGGTTCGGCATGATAAAGTGCACAATCTCTACGGCTTTTACATGACAAGAGCAGCCGGAGAAGCCTTTGAGAGAATAGCTCCCGATAAAAAGATATTGATGTTCTCCAGGGCATCCTATGTAGGAATGCACAGATACGGCGGAGTCTGGACCGGAGATAACATGTCCTGGTGGAGCCATCTTTTGCTGAATATAAAGCAGATGCCATCGCTTAATATGGCGGGCTTTATTTACAGTGGTGCCGATACGGGAGGATTTGGCTGTGACTGCACAGAGGACCTTATGATGAGATGGCTTGAGTTCAGCATTTTCACTCCTCTTTTCCGAAACCACTCAGCGCTTGGAACAAGGGAGCAGGAACTGTATCAGTTCAAGGACTCCGAGAGCTTTAAGAACATTGTGGAGCTGAGATACGCTCTGATTCCTTACATCTATCAGGAATTTACAAAGGCAGTGGAAAATAACTCAATGTACTTCAGACCTTTGTTCTTTGACTACAGAAGCGATCTAAGGTGCAGGGAGATAGAAGATCAGCTTCTTGTCGGCGATTCCATCATGATCGCACCTGTATACGAGCAAAATAAGACCGGCAGATACGTGTACCTTCCGGAGGGCATGAAGATGCTCAGAATGAGAAGCTATAATGATTATGACGTGGAGATGCTGCAAGCCGGTGACCACTATGTTAAGGCAATGTTAAACGAGGTTCTGGTATTTATCAGACCCGGGAAAAAGCTCTCTATTGCAAAGCCTGCACGATGTGTTGACGAACTCAACTTTAATGAGCTTTCATACATATCATGATATATTGAACGTAATTGCAGAAATACACATAGGCATTCAGATAACAGTAAATATGGTCAACAAACAGGATAAGAAGAGAAAAGGCAGAATTTCGAATGAAAAGAGCAAAAAATAGTAAGAAAATTTTCTCCAGGTTACAGTACTATATTCGAAGGATTAAAGTCCGCAACAATATAATGAGAGAAGGAAATAACAGTATGACACCTGACAGAATTGGAGTAGATGCAAACTTTGACTCTTTTGCAAACGGAGAGATTCTACTGAATAAAAAGAAGCACCATCTTCCGGCAATGGGATGGAACAGCTGGAATGCTTTCGGAAGTGGAAATACCGAGAAGCTTACCATCACTATGGCAGACAGATTTATCGAACTGGGGCTTAAGGATCTTGGCTATGAATACATTGTTCTGGATGATGGATGCTATAAAGACACACGTGTGGATGGCAAGCTTTCAAATGATGAGGTTAAGTTTCCAAACGGATTTTCATATCTTAGCAAGTACATTCATGATCTAGGGCTGAAGTTTGGAATGTACAATGATATAGGCACAAATCTTTGCGCGGGCGCAGAGGTAGGAACCTGCGGGCATGAAGATGAAGATGCCAAAAGATACATTGAATGGGGAGTGGATTTTTTAAAGGTTGATAACTGCTATTACCTTTGGGATAATGCCACATTTTCAAATGCCGAAAATGCCAGATATACCTTTGCTCCAAACATAAAGTCAGTAAGGATCGGCAAACAGGAATTTAAGTGCTCTGACATCGGAAAAGCAGACAATATCAGAATAACCGGAGAACGAGCAAGTCTTGAAGAAGACTATGTCACAGGCCTGGGAACATTTGACGGAACGGGACCTGATGCATCACCTGTAGGACCAAGGAGCAGCGAGCTGGTGATTGACTTTGAATCAGAAGAAGATACAGAGGTAATGGTCTCTGTCGAGTACGCTTCTGCCAAAAAGGAAGGCCAGGGAGAATGGCTGCAGATTGCTGTAGGCAGAGAGATTTTTTACGATGATTTCCTTGAAGCGACTCCTTCAGAAAAATCTTTTATCAGAAGCAAAGAAATAAAGATAAGTGTAAAACAGGGTAAGAACACCTTAAGACTGATGAACCACAGACGTCAGGAGAATACTTTAAATTCCTACGCAAGGCTTTTAAAGGAGCTTAACAAGGCAAATCCCGATCACGATATTATTTATTCAGCCTGCGAATGGGGCAAGACTCATCCACAGAACTGGGCATATAAGGTCTGCGATTCCTGGAGGATTCTCAACGACATAACCTTCAGAGTGGGCTCAAACGGAGACGCCGGGCACGGAGCATGGATCGACGATTATACAACCAGCGTGACAACGCAGTACAATAAGGCTGTAATAATGGATGAATTTGCCGGACTTGATAAGGGATGGAACGATCCTGATATGATGATGATAGGCATGGATGGTCTTGATATGACTCAGAACAAGACCCACATGACAATGTGGTGCATGATGAATTCGCCTCTGATGCTGGGACTTGACCTTAGACGTGTCTATATGGGTGGCGAGATCTACAACATTATTGCAAATAAAGACATCATTTCCCTCAATCAGGACAGCCTTGGAATTCAGGCAAAGAGAGTGTTCTCTACCCTTGCCAAGGAGAAACCCGATAAGGAATACATAAGGGATATAGATCGCGTGGATATACTTTGCAAGCCTCTTTCCGGAAACAGATTTGCATTAAGCTTTATAAACGTAAGCTGTGGCGACAAAAAAGAGAAATATTCCATCAGTATCGGTGATCTTAAGAAATACTTTAACGACAGGATACCTGAGGGAAAGAGCTATACTGTAAAAGATGTGTGGACAGGAGAAACATCAGAAAATACTACAGGCAACTTTGAAGTTAATGGCCTTAAAGCCTGTGACAATGTAACACTGATCGTGACACCCGGGGAATAATCAGGCAAAATATAAAGCACAATAAAACACAGGACAAAATGACAGAAAAAGAATTTTTTGATTATTTAATAGAGCGATACGTTGAGGAGTCCGGGCAGGATCTGCCTTTGGACGGACTTGGATATTATCTTGAGTACTTTTTGGACAACTATCCTCCTGAGAAGCTGGAGCTTAAGCTGACAAGGAAGATATGTGCAAGACTTATCCACGAATTTATGTTTAATGTTCTCAAGGTCCCTGATGTAGAGTGGGAAAAAGCCGGTAACCTGAGGGACATTTACGACTGCAGAGTTTGCGCCAATGCCATAGCCCAGGTTTACGAGCGGGGCATAATGGATGAGTCTTCGGAAAAGGTCTTTGGACTAAATAAACTTGTTTCCCATGGCGAAGCCCAAAGGTATGTTGACGCTCTTATGAATATGATTCGGAGTTAGAATTCAATGCTGGAAAAATTAAAAAAGGATCCGGTGCTGTGTATAGCATGGCTGCTGGCACTTATATCTGCCTTCTTTGTAAGGCCGGACAAAAACTACATCGGGTATATAGATTTTCGATCCCTTGGCATTTTGTGGGGGCTGATGGTTATAATTCAGGGGCTTAAAGAAAACTCAGTCTTTGAAAAAATAGGACAAAAGCTTTTGCTCAGATCAAAAAAAGGATGGCACCTGTCTGCCGTCCTTATATTCATGTGCTTTTTCGGGAGCATGCTCATAACCAATGATGTTGCACTTATTACCTTTGTGCCTTTTGCGATAATGATGCTAAAAAGCTGCAAGCGTGAAGATCTTATGATTCCTGTGGTGGTACTTCAGACTATTGCTGCGAATCTAGGAAGCATGTCAACACCTGTGGGGAACCCGCAAAACCTCTATTTATACGGCATCACAGGAATGAGCCTGACTGAATTTGTAGGATGCATGATACCGTATACCCTTGCTGCAGCAGCGCTGCTTATTATAAGCATCATGCTTCTTCCGGCAAAGAACAGGGATATAGAGGCCAGTTCGCAGCTTTCCGTCCTTAAAGAGTTTGGAAGCAAAGTTCAGATCATCATATACCTTATTCTGTTTGCGATAGCTCTTTTGTCGGTTCTAAGGGTAATACCGTGGTATGTGATGGCGGTAATTGTTTTCGTGATCGTGCTTGGAATGGACTATAAGATTCTTTTCCGCGCAGACTATATGCTGCTCCTTACTTTCATTGGATTCTTCATTTTTACAGGCAATATGGCAAGGATTGATATGGTAAAAGAGCTGCTGGAGTCGCTTACGTCCGGGCGAGAATTCATGGTTGCTGTTATTGCAAGCCAGTTTGTAAGTAATGTACCGGCGACACTTATGCTTTCCGGCTTTACTCAGAATTTTAAGGAGTTGCTGATAGGTGTAAATGCAGGCGGACTTGGAACACTGATTGCTTCCATGGCGAGCCTTATTTCATTCAAGCTTTTTTCCGGAGAATATAAAAACAGGCAGGGAGCCTACATTCTCTTTTTCACCGTTGCCAACATTATTTATTTGGTCATATTTATCCTTCTTCACAGTCTGATATAATAACACTGACACCGGTTTTGCATAAGGAAATATGCGGGATACGCTTTACAGGCGGGTATGCATCCCCATTTCCTTGTGCATTTTTTTCTTTTGCTCATACATTCTCTGGTCGGCACGCATATATACTTTGTGAGCCGTGGGATTATTGAATTCGTGTTTAAAGGCGAAACCTGCAGAAACACTTCTCTTATATTCTGTGTATAGAGCATTCATTACATTCAGTGCGCTGTTCATTCTGTCAATAAGATTCTCAACTTCTTCCGCCGCATTGCCCTTAAGTATTACGATAAACTCGTCTCCGCCAACTCTGGCGCATAGTCCATGCTCATCAAAAGTATTGGAAAGAACCTTCGAAAAATCTTTGATATATCGGTCTCCTGTAGGGTGTCCGTATTCATCATTTATCTGCTTTAGACCGTTTAGATCAATGCTGACAATACAGTAATCGTCTGAGATACTGTCGAGATCCTCCATATATTTATCCGCTTTTGCTCTGTTGGCAAGGTTAGTAAGACCATCAGCGTAAGCAAGGTGAGTCAGTGAAATGTTTTCCTGTTTTTTGGCATAATACTCTGTGATGTTGATCAGGTAAGTTGACAGCTGACACATTACAAAGAGAAGGCAGCCTATGGAAATCATAAGCTTGTTCGCAAAGGGGATTGTGTGTATATTGGCGCTTTCCAGCGTATAAATAACAAGATGCATTATCATGCTTATGGCAAAGAACAAAAGTCCGGTCATCTGTATTTTGGCAGAAGAATCCAGCTTTGATTCCCGTGACATTTTGATAAGGTAATACACAAATATGATAAAGCCGACAAGGCCGTTTAAGTGATAAAGCGGCAGGGTTACTCTAAGATGTATATTGAAAAGATAGTGCAATATATATTGAAAGGCCGGAACACAGCAGGAAACAAACATCAGGGCTTTAAAGATCCTGGACTTTTTAAGATCTAAAACGTAATAAATAATAAAATAGCATTGTGGAATTATCATATACAGGGTAAAGTATTCTATCTGAGTCTCTAAGGGCGTATATACAAAGAAAGCCAAAACATTGTAATATGTCAGGAGCCATACGCCTGTGTTCATGCAGAAAATAGCACCTAAAAGAAGGCTTCTAATTTGCGGAAACCAGCTTACAAACAGAAGCGCAATACTCATGTATGCTACTCCGAACATGAACATGAATACACCGGTAGCGATAACGAGAAGATTTGAATGTACAAGATCACCGGATACATCTTCTTGGGAACCAAGCCTTACAGGTTCAAGCGAAATGAAAGGATTGTTTTCAGTAGCATACATATCAAGAATCAGTATTTTCCCTGAATAATCGGAATCAAGAGTAATGATGTGATATTGCATTCCGAGAAACTTTGTCTTTTGGAAATAATCATCCCCAAAACTATAGATCTCTTCTCCATCCAAAAAACATTTGAGGGTAGTATATTTACTCTTGAAAATGATTGTAGGGTTTGGAATATAACCTATATCAGGAAGGATCTTAGCCAGAACGATATGATCTCCAAATTCCAGCTTTTTATCAAGAATTTCATCAAACTCAGTTAAAGTGACATCTCCATAGAGCTTATTATTTATTGTTACGTCCCATCCCTGATCCAATAAAGTAGTAGGTGACAGAGGAACAAAGTTAAGGGTCAGGGCGCAGAATATGAAAAGAATAACGGCTATCAGTATGGAAGTAACCAAGGAAAAGGCTTTTGATTTAAACATGTTCTTTTTCCTCCTTGGTCTTTGATTCGTTCAAAATGTCATCATAAAGACGACCCAGAGTCTGGGAATGGTGCATACTCTTCATTTTGTACATGCGGGTATCGGCCAAAAGGTAAACCTGCTGCGAGCTTGCACCATGAGTAAAGCCTTCCTCAGTGCTTGAAGCATAACCGTAGGAGGCCGAGTATTTGATGTTTCCTTTGCCGGAATTCCTGTAATTCATAAGGTCTTCAAGGCAGTCAAGATCTCTTTTTACCCTTGAATCATCCACATAAGGGAGAATAACAATGAATTCGTCCCCTCCCATACGTCCTATTAAAGACGCATCTGTGAAGCTGTTCTTCAGGATATCAGCAAAGCCGCTTATAAGGGCATCTCCGGCGGAATGACCATAGTTGTCGTTAGTATATTTAAGGTGGTCAAGGTCGATGCTGAGTATTGTATATTGTCCGGTAAGCTCAGCCATGGTCAGCTCGCATTTTGACCTGTTTGCCAAAGAAGTCAGAGAATCGCTGTAGGCGAGGCCTTCCAGCTTGTGCTGGATATTTGTTTCACTTATGAACTCAATGCAGTGATAGAAGTAGTTCATGATCAGGCAGAGAATAAAAATAAAAGCGCCCACAGTCATAAAATTGATATCTGTATTGATCTCTCCCACACTGACAAATTTAAGAATATTGAACTTTATGATGTCTATAACCGAGCATCCCACAAAGAAAATGAGACCGATGATCAGCATGACAGTTGATCGGCGGGTTTTAAAAAAGTGATTTGACCCCCGGTATTTTTTGGCATCCGAGATAATGAGTGCAGGAATAATATAAAAGCCTTCCGTGAGAGCAATTACGTGGAGAGGAGTAACAAAATGGCAGATGTGAACAGCATTGATGGCATGTAAAAAAGCTGTGATGAGGACGAAGCCAATATTGACGATCCAGATCACAATACCAATCGTTTTGTTAGGAATCTGTTTTGCTGCAGTGAAGAAACCGATCAGAGCGGCCGGAATGTTAAATAGTGCGAGATATTCAATAAAGGTATAGAAGGAAGGATCATCGGAAAAAAGCCAGAACAGGTCGTTAAAACAAAGTATATACATTCCCAGAAGCATTGATATCTCGCCGCTGAAAATAATACTGAAGTCATGATTTCCGGAAAAGATAAATATGGGAGCAAGAATGATCAGCACAAATCCGATCATTACAAGGAAAACACCTACTGCCAGAGAAAGCCGCGCATCCTGGGCGAAACGCCTTCCGATGTCTTCCTCGTTTCCAATCTCTACCGGGGATAAGCCTGAGAATGCGTTATTTTCTGTGGCGGTGATTACAATTTTTATTTCTCTTTCGGCATAATCTTTGGGAAGGGGAATGAAATGATGGAACTTGGGAAGCATTCGCCCCTTTTCAAGATAATCATGCCCGAAAGAATAAATGACTTTTCCGTCAAGATAAACATCAACAGTTGACAGAATACTCCTGAAATGAAGGACAGCGGGATTTATAGTGATATCGGGAAGATGAGTGGTCGCAATAATAACATCTCCTGAATTTGCAACCGACATTACAGTTTCAGAAAGAACATCGGGATGGTAAGTGTTCTGACCATAATTAACAGTCCAGCCTGAGTCCAGCTGAACTATTTCATGAAGAAGTGGTGACTTATATAGATCTGATCCCAAAAAGGCTATCGTTAGTATAAATACGCAGATGGCCAAAAGGGACAGGACGGAAATTTTTATTCTCTGGGCGATATTCAATATCAGGCCTCCTCTTGCCACAAATATAGTATATCGCCTAACGTAAACTTTTGCACTTAATAAAATATAAAATAAAATTAAAAGACTTGTACTTTTGTTGTTAGAAATGACCGTGGCTTCCGCCGTGACTGCTTCCGGAGCTGGAAGTGTGCACGGAACTGCCTCCGGAATGCCCGCTTCGGCTGCCATCGTTCTCGGGAAGTTTGGTTCTGGCCGTTGTGGTCCTTACGTAGGTATCGTGGTGAACCTGCATCTTTATGCCTGAGTGGGACTGATAGCCTGCAGCACTGGCATTCATATGAACCGTATGCAGGTCTTTTGCCATAAATGCAATCACAGCAAAGGCAATAACCATCCCGATAAGAAGACTTACAAAAGCACCGGCAAGCGGATTCTTGGGCTCTTTGGTGTTGTTTACGTCATAGGGCGTTCCCTGTTCATATAAAGTAAGGAACTTGTCAGCCACATCGACATATTTGTCAAACGCACCAAAGTAGTCACCGTCTCTTAGATAGGGCAGCATCTGATCCATCAGGTATTCCTGACCATAGTCGGTGAAGGCATAAATAGCGCTCCCGGAAGTGCTGATAGCCCATTCCCTGTCGGACATGCTGAGCATAAACAGTACTCCTGACCCGTCAAAGTCAGCCTGAAATCCGTTGTAGTCAAAATAGTCATCGGCAAAATCCTGAATTGTTCCGGAATGTTCAGGAACTGTGAGGACAACAACGTTTGATGAATGGGTATTGCTTATGGAATTTAGCCGATCTAAAAGCTGTGTCTCTTCGCTGTCTGAAAGAAGATCCGCGTCATCCAAAAGCCGCTCCTTCTGGCGGCTTGTAGGCATCTCGTAGCTGTCCCAGTATTCACCTGAGGAAGCAAGCGCCGTGAGATGCGGAGCGAGGATCATGCCAATAACAGCTATGAGCATCACTACATTGATCAGCGTTTTTAATCTTTGTTTTTTCTTCATAGTTCTATGCTTATCTATCCATGTAATATCAAAATCAATAAATCAATAATTAAAGAAATACATAGTAAATGATAAAAGAAATAATTGATGCAATTGCGGTTATGGGAATGAAATACTTAACCGCCTGAGCCATGCTGAACGGGAGATTGCCCACAAACTTTCCGGACTGCCCGTTCATGGCAAAGAGATAATTCTTGCCCTGCCAGCTGGTGTTGAGCACATATACAGGATAAAGCGCGTAGGAGTGCGAAACAGATACTGTATTAGTGTTCTCGTTCAGGGTTCTGACCGATGAGTACCCACTGATGGTGTTCCTGAAATCCTGCGCCACGGAAACTGCCATTCTCTGCAGAGCACGGGGCTTGTTATCCTCAGCGGAAACATTGTATTTGTTCGCCAAAAAACCTGCCAGATATCCCATGTTGAACGGAACCATTTCGTTTTCGTCAAAAGGCTCCAGAGATTCCATGAGATCATCAGGCATTTCCTTTGAACCATCCACGGGAACATTGTCAAAATCCTCTGTACCGGCTCTCTGAACATCGTAGAACTTAGTCTCGGTATACTGATAATGACTGTCAGACCAGGTCCTTACTTTAGTGGCCTCATAGGAACCGCTAAAGCTCTCTTTTGCATTAAAGAGCCAGAAGGGAACATATATGCCTTTTAACTCGTCGATATGGTTTTCATCCAGAAATACCTTCGGAACCAGTTTTTTTGACTTCACATGATTCCTGTAAGTCTTCATGGCATCATCTCTGGTTAGTTTAAAAGGAATAATGAAATCAGGCTTGAACTGACCATCAAATTTTTCTTTGACAACTACGTTGTTGCTGCAGAATGGGCATTTTGTTGAACCAAGGGATTCTGTTGTCAGAATTTCTCCGCCACAGGAACCACATCTGTAGACATAAAGCGGCTGATCGGAAGTGGACTCGGAAGATGAGTTGTAACCGTCAGCAACTTCAGCTTCTGCGGTGGAATTATGATTGGCAACATAATCCTTGACATCAAACTCAGAGTCACAGAACGGACATTTTAATTTCTGAGTTTTGGGATTAAATTCCATTGCCCCGCCACAGGCGGGGCACTCATATTCATGTAAAGACATAAAAACCTCACATTAAGGTCGAGTTCTTGACTTATCAAGGTCTCTTAGAACCACAGTTAGTACAGAAATTGCCGGTATTTACAGCACCGCAAGAGCATGTCCAGTTAGCAGCAGGTCTTGGCTTTCCGCAGTTAGTGCAGAAATTACCGCTGTTAGTTGCGCCACAAGAGCATGTCCAGCTTGATGCTGAAGCAGGAGCCATCTGCGGAGCAGCCTGTGCGTTCTGCTGAGCGCCCATTTCAAAGAGCTGCTGAGCATTCATACCGCCGGCTTGCTGAGCCATATTCATTCCTGCAAATGCCATCATTGGTCCTGTGGCTGTATTCTTGGCAGCATCCTGCATAGCCTGAGCCTGAGCGCTGGCGATGGTAGCTGCAGCCATGTTAGGATTTCTGAGAGCGCCTGCTCTCTGGAGCTCCTTGATTGTCTTTTCATCTTCTTCGGAAGCTGTAACTGAGCTTACACCGAAGCTTGAAATCTTGATACCGTAGAACTCTGTCCACTTCTTGGAAAGAACTTCGTTGAGGGCATCAGCAATCTCGGTTGTGTGTCCGGGAAGTGAGCTGTAACGGATTCCCATGTCGGAAACCTTTGCAAATGCAGGCTGAAGAGCTGTGAGGAGTTCTGACTTGAGCTGGGAATCAATCTTGTCCCTTGTAAATTCGCCTGATACATTTCCGCAGATATTCTTGTAGAAAAGAACAGGATCAACTACTCTGTAGCTGTATTCGCCGTGGCACTTAAGGCTTACATCCATATCCAGACCGATATTTGTGTCAACAACACGGAAAGGAACAGGGTTAACTGTGCCGTATTTATTACCTAAAATCTCTTTTGTATTGATGAAGTAAACTCTCTGATCCTTGGCAGTAGCGCCACCAAAGCCAACTCTTTTTCCGAATTCTTTGAAGGATGCTACGATATTCTCACCAAGATTTCCATAGAAAATAGATGGTTCTGTAGATGTGTCATAAACGAACTCGCCGGCCTCGGCACAGATTTCTGTTATCTGACCCTGATCTACAAGGATCATACACTGACCTTCGTTAACAGCTATGATTGAGCCGTTGGAAATGATGTTGTCGTTTCCCTTTCCTGCTTTTTTTACTCCCTTTGTGAGAAGCACATCACTTGAAAGTGATGGACAATAGAAATAATCGCGCCACTGGTCGGATAAAACGCTTCCGCCAGCCACAAGTGCTGCCTGTAAAAGACCCATAACTATCTCCTTTCATACGTGTCCCAATACTTATTTGTGTCGGAGCATCCGACAACTACTATTTTCGCACATTTGTAAAGAAAATGCACTAATTATCTGATATTTAGTGTATCATACAAATATGAACAGCAAAGAAATCAGCGTGATAATAAATATGGGCGAAAAGCAAAAAGCTCTTAAAACCGTTAAAGGAAGGCGGTTAAAAGAGCTTATTTCCGATGCAGGAATAGATTTTGCATTTCCCTGTGGAGGAAACGGAAGGTGCGGAAAGTGCATAGTAACTTTTGTATCCGGCGCCCCGGAACCGGGGACAGCCGACAAAAACTTTTTGGGTGAACAGCTCCTTTCAGAAGGAAAAAGAGTTCTTTGCAGGTGCGTGCTGGATCGTGACTGCGTTGTAGACCTTTCCGGAGCATCTTTTTCAAACGAAGAAAAAATGGCGGCAGAGACAGTTCTTGTGAATGAGACTGAAAGCAGCGATGAATGTGAGAATTTTGGGATTGCTGTAGATATCGGAACAACTACCGTTGCAGCAGCGCTTGTGGGCCTTAAAAAGGGGAAAGAAGAGACTGTTGTTCTTGACACAAAAGCTGTGGTTAATCATCAAAGGCGCTACGGAGCTGATGTTATCTCAAGGATTGAGGCTTCTGCGGACAAAGATACCGGGCGGGAGATGAAAGAGCTTATCAGGGGAGACATCAAGTCGCTTATTGAAAAGCTATGTGAAGATAACAGGGTAAAAGAGCTTTCGAGGATTGTTTTATCCGGAAACACGACAATGCTGTATCTGCTGCAGGGATATGATGCAACGCCTCTTGGAGTGTACCCTTACACGACTGATAAAACAGGCTTTGGCGAAATGATGCTAAGCGGCACAAGAAGCATCATTCTTCCGGGCATTTCAGCTTTTGTCGGTGCAGATATTGTTTCGGGACTCTACTTTTTGGGAATACCAAAGGGGCAGCAGAAAGCTCTTTTTGTAGATCTTGGAACAAACGGAGAGATGGCATCTTACGACGGGACGGACATTTTTGTGACTTCCACGGCAGCAGGGCCTGTGTTTGAGGGCGGTGGAATAAGTTGTGGAATGGCTTCTGTGCCGGGGGCAATCTGCCATGTGACAATTGAAGGAGAAAATGTAAGTTGTGAGACAATAGAGGGCGCAGAGGCTATAGGACTTTGCGGGACGGGAGTAATTGAAGCTGTTGCGGAGCTCAGAAGGAATGGACTCATAGACAGTGACGGACTTCTTGCTGAAAAGTACTTTGAGGATGGCTATAAGCTTTGCAGCAAAGCTGATGGCGGAAGCATAGTCGTAACACAGAAAGATGTGCGAAACGTGCAGCTGGCAAAAGCTGCCATAAATGCAGGCATGGAGACAATCCTTGCCGGAAAAACACCAGATATCATATACATCGGCGGTGGATTCGGCACGGGAATAAATGAAAGAAAAATAAGAGGAATTAAGCTTTTTTCACAGAATTATTGTGATAATATAAATGTGGTCGGAAACTCGTCGCTAAAAGGGGCGGTTAAGTACCTTGAAAATGCCCTTTTGGGGAAAGAAGACGGGGAAAGACAAAAGATACAAAGGATTGTACAAAGCGCAAAAGAAGTTGTCCTCGCAGGAGAGGACGGCTTTGACGAAAAATATATAGATGCGCTTTCGTTTTGAAACGGAGATAGATACATGATCTGTGATACTTGCAACAATTATGTTTATGATGAAGACTGGGAATGTTACACCTGTATGGTCAATATGGATGAGGATGACTACGCCAGAGTTATGGGAAGCGGTAATAAGGAATGCCCATATTATCAGGACAATGACGAGTACAAGGTTGTAAGACACCAGATGTGAGCGAAGCGTAGCAATCCCCATATCGCGAAATAATACTACAGAGGAGCACATGTATGAAAATTGTTTTGCAGCATCTTACAAAGAAATTTCCCAACAGGAACAAAAAAATCAAAAAGGATGTCATTGCTGTAAATGACTTTAATTTTGAAATTCCGGATGGAAAGCTCATTGGGCTTTTAGGACCTTCGGGCTGCGGTAAAAGTACAGCTCTTAACCTTATATGCGGCCTTGAAAAGCCTACAGAAGGAAGGATTTTGTTTGGAGATACGGATGTTACGGAGCTTCCACCCGAGCACAGAGGAGTCGGGCTTGTGTTTCAGAACTATGCGCTGTATCCGCATCTTACAGTAAGAGAAAACATCAGGTTTCCGCTGGAAAATCTTCGCGGAAGCAAGAAGCTTTCCAAGGAAGTAATGGAGGAAAAGGTTCGGGAAGCCGCCAAGCTGGTGCAGATTGAAGAGCTTTTAGACAGAAGACCTTCCGAAATGTCAGGCGGACAGCAGCAGAGAGTAGCCATCGCGAGAGCTCTTGTAAAACGTCCGCAGGTGCTTCTTTTGGACGAGCCTCTTTCTAACCTTGATGCAAGGCTTAGACTTCAGACCCGTGAAGAACTTAAGAGAATCCAGCTGGAAACCGGTATTACCACTGTATTTGTTACTCATGATCAGGAAGAGGCCATGAGTATTTCCGACACTATTGTCGTTATGAAGAGCGGCGTTCTTCAGCAGATGGGCAAACCACAGGAAATCTATGATGAACCTGTTAATCTTTTTGTAGCAAAATTCCTTGGAACTCCCCAGATCAACGTGTTTGAGGGAAGAGTAAAGGATGGAAAAATATATATCGCAGATGCACCGGTTCTTGAAGCAGAGAGCCTTAAGGGGCAGGAGAGGGAAATATATGTGGCTGTAAGACCGGAGGGCTTTGTTGTTGACAGGGACGGAACTCTTAAATGCAGTTTCTTAAACCGTGAAGTAATGGGCAGGGATACCAGTGTGGTTGCTGCGCATCCGGCATTTTTAGGCGAGAATATCAGAGCCATCATTCCGGCAGAAGAGGAGATTACTCCTGACGAAGATAAAAAAGTAAGTTTTTCTCTTAAGCCATTTAAGGTTCGTATCTTTGATAAAGTTACAGAAGAGAGGATCAGCCTATGAAAAAGAATCTGACGGCGTGGCTGTGCCTCTTGCCTGCCATAGCATTTCTCGGAGTATTCATGGTGTATCCACTTGTGGATGTACTTGTGTATTCCTTTGAAGAGGGCTACAACTTTGCTTCCCAGAGTTTTTGGGGGACAGGTCTTTATAACTATTCCTATGTTCTTCACGACCCTTACTTTATTCAGGCTCTGAAGAATACTTTCATTATTGTTATCATTACGGTTCCGCTTTCTACGGGAATTGCTCTTTTGATTTCTCTTGAACTGAGTTCTATCAAGGTTTTAAGGGATTTCTTCCAGACAGTTTATTTTCTTCCCTACGTGACCAATACTTTGGCAGTTGGTCTTGTTTTCATGATACTTTTTAAAAAGACAGCGTATTCAGACGGCCTCATATCAATCCTTATACAGCTCTTTGGCGGACCGTCGGTGGACTTCATTGATGGACCTTACTGGGCAAAGATGTTTGTAATGTGCTTTTACACGATCTGGATCGTTATGCCCTTTAAGATACTGATTCTTACAAGTGCGCTTGCTTCGGTGAACCCGGCTTTTTACAAGGCAGCGCAGGTCGATGCAACTCCAAAATGGCGTATTTTCTATAAGATAACACTTCCTATGATATCTCCTATGGTTTTCTATCTGATAATCACCGGATTTATCGGGGCATTCAAGGCCTACAGCGATGAGGTTGCGCTTTTTGGAACAGACCTTAACGCAGCAGGAATGAATACAATTGTCGGATATGTTTACGACATGCTTTACGGAAACAGCGGAGGCTACCCGTCCTATGCGTCGGCAGCAGCACTTATTCTGTTTGCAATAGTTTTTACCATCACTACCATCAATCTGTTGGTCAGCAGGAAAACAGTGTATTATCAGTAAGCCTTAAATAACAAAGAAATATCAATTATAATGGGGTTTCACATGAACGAACAGGAAAATAAGAAAATTGAAATAAGAAGCAGGCGGGCGGAGATGGCAAGGAAGATCCTGATGTACTTCCTTTTGACTCTTTGGGCTGTACTTGTTTTGTTTCCCTTTTACTGGATGCTCCTTACTTCGGTAAAGAGTTACAGCTCATATAACTCGGAGTATGTGCCGAAATTTTTTACGCTCAGTCCTACGATCCAGAACTATGTTACGGCATTTACAGCAGTTCCGCTGGCAAAGTACTTTTTTAACACCTTCATATTTACTGTAGTTACCACTTTTATAATGATGATAGTGGTAATCTTATCTGCATTTGCCTTTGCAAGGCTGGATTTTAGGGGAAAAGACATTGTGTTTGCAATGTTTCTTTCGTTGATGATGATACCTAATGAGCTGGTTATCATCACAAACTTTGTTACCATAACCAATCTGGACTTAAGGAATACTTTCCTGGGACTTATCCTTCCATCCGTAACTTCCGTTTTTTATATCTATCTGCTGAAGGAAAACTTTGAACAGATTCCTGAGGAGCTGTACAAAGCGGCAAAGGTAGACGGAACCAGTGATTTCAGATACCTGTGGAGGGTTATGATCCCTATATCAAGGCCTACACTTGTAACAATAACGATCCTCAAGGTCATTGAGTGCTGGAATTCCTATGTATGGCCAAGGCTCATTACTGATGATCAGAATTATTTTCTTGTATCGAACGGAATTCAGGAGATCAGGGAAAATGGTTTCGGAAGAGAAAATGTGCCTGCAATGATGGCTGCTGTAGTGGTTATTTCAGTTCCGCTGGTAGTTTTGTTCCTGATATTCAGACGAAAGATAATGGCGGGAGTAGCAAGAGGGGGCACAAAGGGCTAGAGCAGAGCACTTAGCGAGGCTTTTACGAGCTTAGTGCGAGCCTTGGGTGAACACCTGGCGAGGTATTTTCGAGCCTGGTGAGAATCCCAGAGATTGTACTTCCTTAAAAATGGAGAATATAAGAATGATAATAAAGAACAAAAAATTTTGCCTGATCCTGGCGACGGCGCTTCTTGCCATAGGCACCCTTACCGGATGTCATGGAGCGAAAGCTTCAACTGGCTTTGAGATACCACAGGAGTTTGACGAGAGCAAAAATATAGAACTGACTTTTTGGGCAAAAAATGATACCAACAAAACCCAGACAGCCATTTATAACAAGGCAATAAGTGACTTTCAAAAGCTTTATCCGAACATCACA
>SVFZ01000048.1 GCA_015056585.1 Butyrivibrio sp.
GGCGTTGATATCCAGGGTGCCCAGACAGCAATCTGGTATATGCAGGATTTTTGCAGGAAGGATGATACTTTTTTTACCAAAGAGGAAAAAGAGAAACTCTTGTCCATAAAAGCTGAGACCAAGGATGACTACAAGGGCGAAAGGGAGTTTTTCCTGAATTTGTCAGAGAGACTTTTACAGGAAAAAGAGCTTCAGGCAAAGCAGCTTTCAATAGTTGCAAAATGCGTTGTGCTTGCAATTGATGCGCCGGATTATGACAAGGATCCCGGAGAAAACTCAAAGAACAGAGATCTTCAGATGGCACAGCTTTTAAAGGATTATTCAGTGATTGAGGAAGAAAGAGGCTTTTCTCAGGTTGTGATCACGGCCCATAACGGACATGCCATGAAAGGCGGATCCAGTGTGCTTCCCAGTAAAGACTCAAATACTATGGGCGATAATATAAATGATATTTTTGATGGAAGCTATTTTTGCATCGGAACAGGCTTTTACGAAGGATTTGTAAACATCCATACAGCCGGCACTTATGATGAAAACTACGAGAGACAAGATCATTATTACTGCACGGATGATCCTCTTGCATATCAGGCAAAGTTTTTTGAAAACGGGACATACTGCCTTGATTTCTCGAGAGTAACGGATGAAAATAGTAGTGTGTACAAGAAGCTTCACAGCTATGTGATGACCGGACTCGTCGGCGAGGGATATTCGCCACTTAATGATCTTGGCAACAGCCACAGGACGCCGATTATCCCCACTAAGCGTTTCGATGCTGTGATCTACTTTTATGAGGTAACACCCATTGACCCGATAGAGTACTGATCAGGTGGAACGGGCAATGCCTTGCACCTTTAATATTTTTTTTCGGAGCTGAGAATTCATGAAGTATCTGTTGATCATATGCTTGATAGTAATAGTGTTTCTGGTGATGAAGATAGTTGCTATGAGGCTTTCTATAAAGGAACTGAGAGAGGACTATGAGGAGAAGGCAAGACTTCATACCAACACGGTCCTGACAGTTTCAAGCAGGGACAAGGAAATACTTAAACTTGCGTCATCCCTCAATAAGACGGTGGTCAAACTGAGAAACTCATATAACAGGTATGAAAATGGCGATCAGGAGATAAGGTCAGCCATAACTAACATTTCGCACGATTTGCGGACGCCGCTTACCGCTATAAGCGGATATCTTGAGCTGGCTGACCGTCAGGAAAAGAGCCCTGAAATGGAGAAGTATCTCTCAATAATCAGGGGCAGAACCGAGTACATGAAAAAACTTACAGAGGAGCTTTTTGAATATTCGATCATAACCGGTGGCGAGATCACAGAGGAAAAACAGGACGTCAACATCAGCAAGATGCTGGAAGACTGTATCATGAATTACTATCCGGCACTGAAGGCAAGGGGAATCGAGCCTGTCATAGATATTACTGAGGAAAAGATTGTGCGATATCTCTATCCTACTTACGTGGAGAGGATAATAAACAATCTTTTCAGCAATGCTCTTAAATACAGTGACGGAGACCTGGAGATATCGCTTTCCGGCGATGGAAAATTAAGGTTTGCCAACTCGGCATCAAATCTTTCAAGCGTCGATGTGAACAAGCTCTTCGATAGGTTTTTTACCGTAGAAAATGCCCGAAGCAGTTCAACCGGCCTCGGGCTATCAATAGTTAAAATATTTGCTGAGCGCATGAATTGTAGCGTACATGCAGACTATGCAGACGGCAGGATCATCATCGAAGTGGGCTTCTGAAATTGACATATCGGTAAAATGTCATTTAAGTGATCCGCCTAAGCAGCAGCGCTTTTCATAAAAACATCGGCGTTATCAGTATATTTCCACCTGGCCGTCGAATATCTTTTGCAGCTTGTTCCTTACTGCGAAAAATGCAGGAATCAGGAATGCGTCAGCCAGGATCCATGCTACAGGGCTCGCAAGGCACACTGCCATAAATCCGAAATGAGGAACCAGAACTGTTGCTACGAGAGTCCTTCCAATCATCTCCATAACTCCGGCTATAACTGCAAACATTGAGTATCCCATGCCCTGTATGAGGAATCTTACTATATTTACAAGCGCAAGAGGAATCCAGAAAATGCTGTTCCATATGAGGTATGTATGCGCATTATCCAGACATACGACCTCGCTTGCGTCTATGAATATCATGGCAAAATATCTGCCGAAGAAATAAATTATTACGAAAGCAAGAATAGAGTATATGCTTCCGATCTTGCATGCGGCTTTCAGACCGTCAGTCAGATGGTCAAGGCGCTTTGCACCCACATTTTGTCCGCCGTAGGTTGCCATCGTTGAACCAAGGGCATCAAAGGGAATGCAGAAGAACATGGTGACTTTGCTGGCTGTTGTAACTGCTGTGACGGCATCTTCACCAAGTCCGTTGATGGCAGTCTGCAGAATAACACTTCCAATCGCAGTGATAGAGTACTGAAGTCCCATCGGAACACCCATGTTGAAAAGAATAAGGAAATGCGATCTGTCTATCTGCCAGTCTTCTTTGGAGAGCTTTAGCAGTTCTATCTTTTTCAAAATATGTATAAGGCACATCACTCCGGTAAAGATCTGTGACAGGACGGTTGCAAAAGCAGCGCCCGAGATACCCCAGTGGAAAACCATGATGAATACAAGATCCAGTGCGATGTTCAGGATAGAACCGAATATAAGAAACTGCACCGGATGTTTACTGTCGCCAAGAGCTCTGATTGTGGCAGACAGCAGATTGTACATGTAAGTTGCCGGAATTCCAAGGAAAATGACGATGATATAACTGTAAGCATATTGTAAAAGAGAATCCGGAGTCTTCATGGCTACAAGGATCTGCCTGCAGAAAATGCTGACAAGAAATGTCATAACTACGGCAAAAACAGAGCACAGAATAATGGCGTGAGTATAGAACTTGCGCATGCTCTTGTAGTCTTTTGCACCGAATCTTTGGGCGATAGGGATTGCAAAGCCGTTGCAGACTCCCATACAGAATCCCATTATAAGGAAGTTGACTGCGCCTGTGGAACCCATGCCTGCATATGCCTCTTTTCCCAAAGTCCAGGAAACAATGGCGGTATCGATAATATTGTAAAGCTGCTGGAAAAGCATTCCCCATAAAAGAGAAACTGCAAAGCCCATAATAAGGCTCATGGGATTTCCGATAGTAAGGTCCTTGATGTTAGAGTTCTTTTGCATAATTTATATCAGCCTCCGCGTGGATCGGCATATACAATTGGCCGTGTAAAAATAGTTTAATAAATGATTTTTGTGTCAACGAGAGATAATAATACTTCAATTTGATTGTAAAGTGAATATTTATTTTGTACAATATTTCTATGTCATTGCCCGATATTGCTGGCAATTTTATGATATGAAATGATCTGTTTTTGATTTGAGATATCATTTTTCGTACAATAAATGTAAGCACATTTTTCTAATTTTTTTAGTGCAGAAAAGAGGCGTAGATGGAAAATTTGAAGGCGGTAGTTTCTCTTGGACATGAGGCTCTTGGCGTCAACACCAACGAGCAGATGAATGCGACAAAAAATGCTGCGAAGGCTCTTGCGGATCTGGTAGAGGCGGGGTATCAGCTTACGATCACTCACAGTAACGGTCCGCAGGTCAGTATGATCCACAAAGCTATGACAGAGCTTCACAGAATATATATCGACTACACAGCAGCTCCGATGTGCGTCTGCAACGCAATGAGCCAGGGCTATGTGGGGTATGACATTCAGAATTCTTTAAAGACCGAACTTACAAGCCGCGGAATATCCAAGCCTGTCAGCACAATCCTCACACAGGTAACGGTAGATCCTTACGATGAGGCTTTCTATGCTCCGACAAAGGCCATCGGTCGTTACATGTCAAAAGAGGATGCGGATACTGAGATCAAAAAGGGTAATTTTGTAAAAGAAGATCCGGGCAAGGGATTCAGAAGAATCATTGCGGCTCCCAAGCCTATAGATATCGTTGAGATCGATGCCATCAGAACCCTGGTTGAAGCAGGACAGATTGTTATTGCCTGCGGAGGCGGCGGAATTCCTGTAATCCAGCAGGGACATGTGCTTAAGGGAGCATCTGCGGTAATTGAAAAGGACGCAATCGCAGGAAAGCTTGCAGCTGACCTTAAGTCTGACAGGCTCATCATCCTGACATCCGTTCCATATGTTTACAGGAACTTTGGAAAAGAGGATCAGGAACCAATTATCAAGATGACCACAGCCGATGCAAAGAAGTACATCGAAGACGGAGAATTTGGCGAGGTTGACATGCTGCCTAAGATTGAAGCAGCCATCGAGTTCCTGGAGGCAAACCACGAGGGATCAGTCCTTATCACATCACTTGACACGGTTGCTGATGCTTTGAAGGGCAAAGCCGGAACTCAGATCGTTTACTAAGATTTCCACCCGGGAGGTGGGCTGTACAAACTATAATATATATTCGCTCACTGTTCTCTCGCAGTGAGACACTAAATAAAAATAAATTGGGAAAGATCTCATTTCACGGTGTTCATAGAAATCGATCTTTCCCATTTATTTTATTAATTGTCTCATCTGCTCATCACTCGTTGGCATTGCCTTTGAAGATTACGATACCCTTCTTCTTGAGCTTCTTGGGTGCCTCTGCTGTAGCTGGCTTCGCGCCATCGGCAGCAGGAGCTTTTGCAGGAGATGATTTTACGCCATCGCCGGCAACACTCTTTGCAGGAGATTTAGGGGCTGCAGGCTTCTTAACAACGCCTGCGGCATCAGCAACCTGCTGAACAACGGAGACTCTCTTCTTGGCTGCGCCATCTGAGCCGGCCTTCGCTGCATCTGAGCTCTTACCTGCTGATTTAGAAGCACCATCACCTGCTGCTTTCTGAGCAGGTCTTGAAGCTGCCTTAGCTGCAGCCTCTGCTGCAACCTTTGCAGGATCCTGAATCTTCATTGTAAGAGCAATTCTCTTCTTGTCCAGCTCAACATCAAGAACCTGAACATCGACGATATCACCAACGCTCACAGCTTCAAGCGGGTGCTTGATGAATTTGTCGGTAATATGAGAAATATGTACAAGTCCGTCCTGGTGAACGCCTATATCTACAAAACAACCAAAGTCTATAACATTTCTTACTGTTCCCTTGAGCACCATACCGGGCTTAAGGTCCTTCATATCAAGGACATCACTTCTAAGAATAGGAGCAGGCATGTTCTCACGAGGGTCACGAGAAGGCTTCTCGAGCTCGCTTAAGATATCGCTGAGAGTGATCTCGCCGATACCGAGTTCCTGAGCAAGCTGCTTCTTCTCAGCTTCAGTTACTCTCTTGGAAAGTGATCCGGTACCATTTCCTGCGCCATTAGCAGCACCGTTTCCACCAGTAACTGCATTACCATTGCTACCGGAAATGCCATTACCCTTGCTGCTTCCTCCTTTACCGGAGTTTCTGTCAGCATCATCCTCAACTACAGCAAGGTTACTTCCTGCAAGAGCAGCTGCCAAAGCAGCTCCCATAGCTGTGCTTGTATTTCTGATAACTACCTGTTTAGGCTTCTTCTGTGGACGTGGCTTTTCAGCTTTTGCTTCTGAAGGAGCAGGTTTCTCCAAGACGGCCTTTGCTGCATTTTTCTGCGCAGCTCTAACATCATCAAAAGTAATGCCAAGCTTGTCCATGAGCTTAAGTGTAGCATCGTATGACTCGGGATGAACGCTGGTGGCATCCAAAGGATTCTCACCGTCTGCGATACGAAGGAATCCTGCGCACTGCTCATAAGCCTTGGGTCCAAGCTTTGGAACATTCAAAAGCTCTGCACGGCTCTTAAACTTACCGTTCTCTTCTCTATAGTCAACAATGTTCTTGGCAATAGTTTTGCTGATACCTGAAATATACTGAAGAAGAGGCGCTGATGCTGTATTTAAATCCACACCAACCTTGTTAACGCAGTCCTCAACCACACCTTCCAGTGTTTCGCCCAGCTTCTTCTGGTTCATGTCATGCTGATACTGACCTACACCAATGGACTTGGGATCGATCTTAACAAGTTCTGCCAAAGGATCCTGAAGCCTTCTGGCAATAGAAGCTGCACTTCTCTGTCCAACATCAAACTGAGGGAATTCCTCTGTTGCCAGCTTACTTGCTGAATAAACAGAAGCTCCGGCCTCGTTGACAATTACGTACTGAACAGGCTTATCAAGCTCCTTTATAAGCTCAACGATTACCTGCTCTGACTCTCTTGATGCAGTTCCGTTTCCGACAGAAATAAGATCCACATCATATTTATCTATGAGCTTTTTAAGCTCAACCTTGGATTCCTCAACTTTATTCTGTGGTGCTGTGGGATAAATAACCTTTGTATCAAGCACTTTCCCTGTAGCATCAACAATTGCAAGTTTACATCCTGTTCTGAAAGCGGGGTCCCAACCAAGAACAGTCTTTCCTGCGATAGGAGGCGCCATGAGAAGCTGAGTAAGGTTCTTGCCAAATACTGTAATAGCACCGTCTTCAGCTTTTTCTGTAAGCTCGTTTCTGATATCACGCTCAATCGCAGGAGCTATAAGTCTCTCATAGGCATCCTGATTGATCTCCTCAATTGCAGGAGTTGTGATAGGATTGTCATTTTTTATCATCTTCTTATTGAGGTACTGAAGGATCTGATCCTCAGGAGCCTCAATCTTAACCACAAGGAATTTCTCAGCCTCACCTCTGTTGAGAGCAAGAACTCTGTGGCCCAGCACTTTTTTCACAGGTTCCTCATAGTTGTAGTACATCTCGTACACGCTCTGGGCCTTCTCGTCCTTGGCTCTGCTGGTAAGAACGCCCTGCTCAAAAGTAGCTTCTCTGATATATGTTCTGAAATCAGCGTTATCGGAAACATCCTCTGCAATGATGTCCATAGCGCCCTGAATAGCTTCAGCCGCATCATTGACACCTTTTTCCGGGGCAACAAAAGCAGCAGCCTCTTCTGCCAAAGGCTTTGTGGTCTCCTGTGCCAAAAGAATATCAGCCAGTCCTTCAAGCCCTTTTTCTCTGGCAACGCTGGCTCTTGTCTTTCTCTTTGGTCTATATGGAAGGTAAAGATCCTCAATGGCAACCATCGTCTCCGCAGCAATGATCTTGGCCTTAAGTTCGTCTGTCATCTTGCCCTGCTCCTCAATAGAAGCAAGAACCTGCTCACGCCTCTCTTCAAGACTGCGCAAATACTTGAGTCTCTCATCGAGATCACGAAGCTGCTCATCGTTCAGAGATCCTGTGACTTCCTTCCTGTACCTGGAAATGAAAGGGATTGTGTTGCCCTCATCGATCAGCTTGATTGCCGCCTCAACCTGCCACTTCTCAACACCTAGTTCCTCTTTGATCTTTAATACAATATCCATACTATCCTCACAACGCTTTTCATACTAAACTACGTGCTAATAATCTCTTAAAGTTTCATAAACTGCACGCACTCCCTTATTATACCAATGCTTTCGCCCCGTTTTCAAGCCTTTCGCAAAGCCCGTAATCATTGTAAAAATAGCTTTTTTAGTGTAAAATTTACTGTAAGAACCTATGTTTTGAGAGGAAGTATTGATGGGAGACCAAGGGGAAGACAATTATTTTTACAACAACTACAATTACAACAAAGCTCACAATGAGCTGGATCATCACGTAAATATGGCTTCTGCAGCCCTTGTTATGGGACTTATTTCCATTCCGATGTGCTTTTTCCTCTACACAGGAATCATTCTCGGCGGAATGGCTATCGTATTCGCAATCCTTTCCAAGGGCACTTCGCAGAAACTATTAGCTCAGGCCAAAAAGGGCATTGTTTACGGAACACTTGGTATAGTGATTGGTTACAGCGTTATCGCCTACAACGTTCACTCCGTTTTGACAAAGCCCGAGTATCGTCAGGAACTCAACCGAATGTCTGAGCAGATCAACGGTGTTAGCTTTGATGACATGTTAAAAGAGCTGGGGGTTGATCTCTAAGCTTTCGGATCGCATGTCAGAAAGAGGTGCCTATGAGTACTATTGGCGCAATCGGTGGCGGGTATAATGCATATGCAGGCGCAGGTCTTTTTGCAGCAGGAGGCTCTAATGTTGCAACAGGCACGGCGGCAGCAGAAGGCACCAAGCCCATCCTCAATCCTAACGAATCTACACAGAAAGCTCCGGGTAAATTATCATCTCCTGCAGAATGTGAAACCTGCAAGAACCGCAAGTATCAGGACGGTTCAGACGAGATGGTTTCCTTTAAGAGCGCTCAGCACATCAGCCCAAATGCAGCAGCCGCAAGGGTTCGCGGCCACGAGGCTGAACATGTAAGTAATGCATATAAAGATGCCGCCCAGAATAACGGCAAAGTTTTGCAGGCATCTGTTTCCATAAAGACAGCGGTATGTCCGGAGTGCGGACGCGTCTATGTCAGCGGAGGAGAAACCGCCACCAAGATCAAATACAACAACGAAGATAATCCTTACCAGCAGGCGAGAAAATCTGTAGATAAGCAGGGCTTATTAGGAGCGAACATAGACCTTGCCGGGTAAGGCAGGGGAGAAGACTCGATGACAGGTGCAACTTCAGCAGCACAGCTCAAATCAATTGCAAAAGAAAGATCGCTGGACAAATACGGAACGCTCATTACAGCAAATGTGCTGATCTTCGTCATTCAGCTTATCATTTCCGGAATTACAACTGTTTCCTCTTCAGGAAGCATCATCATCTTCGTAATCAATCAGATAATCACGCTGGTCGTAAATATCCTTCTTGGAATTCTTGTGTCAGGTAAGGCTTACCTGTACATGAATCTTGTTTATTCCCAGACAATTTCAGCTTCGGATATATTCTTTGGACTAAGGCAGCACCCCGAAAAGGCTGTTATCTTACAGTCTCTTTTTGTTGTGGTAAACTTCCTGGCAAGTATTCCGGCCAAGCTGATTTTTTTCTTCTTTTACCGAACCCAGTCCCCGAACCTGTACTACATCCTTCTTATAGTACTGGCCTGTGGAACTGTAGTAAACATCTACGTTTCACTTACCTATTCTCAGGTTTTCTTCCTTCTGCACGATTTTCCTGAAAGATCGGCAAAAGAGCTGCTTCTTACCAGCAGGAACCTGATGCAGGGTAATCGTCTGAGACTTCTTTATCTGAACCTTAGTTTTATTCCAATATATATTCTTGGGATAGTAAGTCTTTTTATCCCGCTTTTGTGGATCAGCGTATATCGCTACGCTTCAGTTGCAGCTTTTTACCAGGATCTTATCGCAAAGGCCGCAAACACTGCCTCTGGTCAGGAAATTGAACCAAACACTTAAGTCTTACTCCAACCAACAATAAGGGAGAACTGTAGATCATGGATTTAATTGATGCAATTCGCGCCATTGACAAGCCTCACGAAGATGATGTCATGGCAAGGCTTTACACCGTTTGGGGTGAGAAGCTTGACGAAAACAACGTTCTAAAGGAGTATCCTCGTCCCCAATTTCAAAGGGACAATTACACCAATCTTAACGGAAAATGGGAATACAGCATCGTTCCTCAGGAAGGAGGCGACAAGATACCGTCTTCTATGGACGGCGAGATTCTTGTACCCTTTTCACCGGAATCCTTTCTCTCAGGCGTTGAGAGGCGCCTTGAGCCATATCAGTATCTCTGGTATAAAAAGACTCTCCCGGAGTTAAAGCGCTCTTTTGCCGGTTCCAAATTTCTTTTGCACTTCGGAGCTGTGGATCAGTTCGCCGATATCTACATCGGTTCTGCCTACGTAGGCTCTCACAGCGGAGGCTATCTCCCGTTTACGGTTGATATTACAAACTATCTTTCATTTACCTCAGATCAGATGTCTCTTTCACAGAACACACTGTATGTCAGGGTAAAAGACACTTCGGATTCATCCTATCACAGCAGGGGCAAGCAGACTCTTAAGCGAGGCGGAATGTACTACACCGCTCAAAGCGGCATCTGGCAGACTGCGTGGATTGAGGAGGTTCCCGAAACTTACATCCGCTCAGTCAGGATAAAGCCCGACTCAGACCTAAAGACAGTGTCCATCGAGGTTTCCACCAATCATCCGACTATGATAACCGCAAAAATCCCCGGACATGAGATGGTAAAGTCACCATCCAAAACGGGTTCCTCATATGCTGAAAAAGCAGGTAATTATGTCTTTTCCTCAGACACATATCCCACAATCGGAGTAGATCCTACAGCCGGTGCACCTTCTTACTATCACTTCAAATTCACTCTGGAAGATGCACATCTGTGGAGCCCGGAGGATCCTTACCTGTATCCGCTCCAGATCGAGTCTGACAGCGATCATGTCAGCTCCTACTTTGCGATGCGCTATTATTCTATAGAAAAAGACGCATCAAACATTACCAGATTTTGCTTAAACCACAAGCCTTATTTCCTGATGGGCGTTCTTGATCAGGGTTATTGGCCTGATGGTCTTTACACTGCGCCTTCTGACGAAGCACTTATTTATGACATCACAGAAATGAAAAGACTTCATTTCAACATGATGCGCAAGCATATTAAAATTGAGTCGGCACGCTGGTATTACCACTGTGACAGACTCGGCATGGTCGTATGGCAGGATATGGTAAGCGGTGGCTCTTCCTATGCAAAGCCCGTTGTTTCCTATCTGCCGACTCTTTTCCCAAAGGTATTCGGAAAAATGTCAGACGGACCTGCGTATTACAAGACCTTTTCCCGCAGTTCAGCAGAAGGGCGCAAAGAGTGGCTTGATGAAATGCAGAATACCATCCATTATCTGTACAATGTTCCCAGCATCGGCACCTGGGTTCTCTTCAATGAGGGCTGGGGCCAGTTTAATGCTGCCGGTGCCACAGTAATGGCCAGAGACCTTGATGATTCAAGACCTATCGACCAGGCAAGCGGCTGGTTTGATGAGGGAAGCGGCGACTACAGAAGCGTCCACAACTATTTCCGTCCTCTGGTTGTTGAGGAGGACGAAGCAGGAAGAGCTTTTGTAATTTCGGAATATGGCGGATTCTCTTTGCATATTGATGATCACTCCAGTGTGGATCGTGTTTACGGATATAAAAAATATGCTACCTCAGACGAACTTGGGGTAGCATACTACAATCTTATAAACGGAACATTAAAGCCCCTTGTCTCCAAAGGGCTTGCCGGCGCAGTTTACACTCAGCTTTCGGATGTCGAAGAGGAAGTCAACGGACTTTTGACCTACGACCGCAAGATCACCAAGATCAATCCGAACCTTGATCCAAGTATGCTAAGCAACATGAACAAGGCACTGAAGTCCTGAAGGAAATCTCAATCAAAAGAGGAAATGCTCTATGGATAAATTAAAACAGCTTCGGTTTTTGCTAAATCGCCTTTTTTCCCAGATTTTTATCGGGAGAAACGGTTTTGACAATCTTGCGACAACTTGCAGCGTGACAGCTCTTTTGCTCCTTATAATAAATATATTCGCACAGAGTATAATCATATATATTTTGTGGGTGGCGCTTTTTGGATACTCTTTATTCAGAGTATATTCAAAAAATATTACAAAAAGATATGCTGAAAACCAGAAGTTTTTAAGTTTGACCAAGACTCCCGCAAGCTACATAAACCTCATGAGGCTTCAGATAAGAGACAGGAAAACAAGCAGGTATTATATCTGCAAGAACTGCCATCAGCAGATAAGAGTCCCAAAGGGAAAAGGAAGAATAGAGATCAGATGCCCAAAGTGCAGCACCAGGTTCATAAAAAAGACATGAGGATATAGGAAGTATAGAAAAATAGGCTATTATTGAATTATTGGTCAATTGTAAATCTTAATTCCACTTTGTAAGATTAAATTCCACCTTGTAGAAGTAAATTCCACAGGGTGGATTTTAATTATTCCAAAAATGGTGGCAAAAAGCTGCTTTTGCCGTTATAATGGCATAAAAGTCGGAAA
>SVFZ01000001.1 GCA_015056585.1 Butyrivibrio sp.
CTGGGAAGGGAGGACTCTGCTTCTATACCTATTATTGCCCTGACAGCCAATGCCTTTGATGAGGATGTTCAGCAGAGCCTTCAGGCAGGACTCAATGCACATCTGAGTAAACCTGTTGAGCCGGCAGTTTTGTTTGAGACCTTGGAGAAACTTATAAAACCAGCTAGCGGAAGTTTGATTTGATGATACAAGGAAGATACAGATTACTCGACATATTGGAAAAGACCGATAACAAGGTATCAAGATCTCTGAATCAAGCAACTTATATCTGGCGATAAGTTCTACGTCTTTTACATGGAAGAGCTATGGGAATAAACTTATAGCATGAAGCTATGAAATGTAATTGATGCAAAAAACATCCTCGGCCTGCGGGAGAACATCGCAAGCGCCATTCTATTTTATGAGAGGTTTTCTATGAGACAGATACTTGCATTTGGAGATTCCAATACCTGGGGGCTGATCCCCGGAACATCGCCACAACAGAGATATCCTTGGAAGGTGAGATGGACAAGTCTTTTGCAGGAAAAATATGATGAGGAAGAGGTCAGGGTTGTAGAAGAAGGGCTCTGCGGAAGAACCACTGTATTTGAAGATGAGCTCAGACCCGGAAGGAAGGGAGTAAGCTCTCTGGAATATATTACAGAGAGTCATTATCCGCTGGATGCAGTGATCCTGATGCTTGGAACAAATGATTGTAAGACAAGCTATAACGTATCAGCACACACCATTGGCAAAGGAATTGAGATGTGCCTTAATGAACTGGAGAAATACATCAGTGCAGACAACATTTTACTGGTATCACCCATTAGCCTGGGGGCAGAGGTCTGGAAGCCGGAAAAAGATCCTGAGTTTAACAGTGAGTCAGTGGAAAAGAGCAAAGAGCTGAAAGAGATTTATAAGACCATCGCCAGAAAACACGGAACAAAATTCCTGGCAGCTTCAGATTATGTAGCAGCCAGCGAAATAGATGACGAGCACATGGATGAGGAAGGTCACAGGATCTTTGCAGAAACTGTGTACAAAGAATTGGAAACCATTTTGGATTAAGAGCAATGGACCGGTGCTTATAGTCGCTCATAAGTAATTCTTAAAGATTTCTTCTCAGTTTTTTGAGGCTTGGTTAGTAGAGAGTGTGTGGCATGAAAATAGACATTCAGAAGATTGAGTCCGGTGAGGACCAGGTTATTATAAGGTATAGGGAAAAGACCCGGAAAATACAGCGGATACTGGATGCGCTGGGGGATGAAGGTACGAAACTCTTTGGGAAAAAAGACGGGGAGACAGTACCTGTTTCGCCGGGGAGCATACTTTACATTGAGTCCGTGGACGATAAAGTTTTTGCCTATACAAAAAAGGATGTGGTCAGGCTGGATGGATCCCTGACAACACTTATGCAGGATCTTAATGACGACAGATTTTTCAGATGCAGTAAATCCATGATCATAAATATCGAGAAGGTGGACAGGCTAAAGAGCCTTTCCTCCAACAGAATAGATGCCACTATGGAATCCGGGGAGCACATTCTGATTTCCAGAACCTATGCTTCGGAGTTCAGAAGAATACTCGGAACCGGAAAAAGATAAGAATAGCGGGAGATGATGATCATGAGAGACAAGAATAAAAATAAAACTACACTTTGGGAAAAGTATCTCACCAAGGAAATCGGAATTGAATTTAAGGCGTGCCTTTATTTTTTCGCCATTTTGTTTTTCTATTGCATGTACAGAATATGCATCCAAGTCTATGATGCCAGCATTCTTCATATGACGGAGATGATCCTTACCTGCTACTTCATCGGATATGCGCAGGTTTATCTTCTCTGGAACTTCGACGAGGCAGATTCTTTTGGGGGAAAAGAGATTTTGGGAATGGTGCTGTGTACAGCCATTTACAGCATTCTGTCCTATGTCTTTAACTGGTTTGATCATAGGATTGCCCTTACGCTGGGCTTTGCAGCATATCTTATTGTTTGCTATGTATGCGTATATTTCATTTATAAATCCAAGAGACGAATTGATGACAAGCAGCTCAATGAGGATCTGGCTCTTTTTAAAACCGAGCATAAAAAAGTGCAGGATACCGAAGATTAAGTGCAACTTGCGGGAACATTTATTGTTCCCGCTTTCTTTTTTTGATAAAAACAAGATAAAGAGATGATTAAAATATCTTATCAAAGGAGAAAGTGTATGGCAAGTGTAATCAGTATCAGAAATTTGACGAAGTCCTACGGGAAAAATCGCGGAGTCATTGATGTTTCCTTTGACGTGAACGAAGGAGAAATATTTGGATTCCTTGGACCAAACGGAGCAGGTAAATCCACAACGATCCGTTCCATGCTTGGATTTCTTAAGTTTAAAGAAGGTGAAATCAATATACTTGGAATGAACAGCGTAAAGGACCACGAGAAGATCCTTAAAGATGTGGGCTATATGCCTTCCGAAGCACTTTTTTACCCATCACTGACTGTGGCGGAAACCATAAAGTACGCTGCTGATGTTAGAAAGATGGACTGCTCGGAGGAAGCTAAAAAGCTCTGTGAGCGCCTTAAGGTGGACACCTTAAAGAAAATCAAGGAATTGTCCCTGGGAAACAGAAAGAAGGTTTCAATTATCTGTGCAATGCAGCACAGACCAAAGCTCTTTATCTTCGATGAGCCCACCAGCGGGCTTGATCCCCTTATGCAGAACACCTTTTTTGAACTGATAAAAGAGTATGTGGCGCAGGGAACAACCTGTATGCTTTCAACCCATGTGCTGACGGAAGTGAGCCGATACTGCGACAGAGCCGCCATCATGAGGGAGGGACATCTTATAAAGGTTGACAGCGTGGACAATCTCATGGAGACCTCCGTGAAGAACGTGAAAGTTACGGCAGACGGAAAGCATGAGGAGTACCTGTATAAGGGAGATATCAATGAACTTATTTCATCACTTTCCGGAAAGAGGCTTGAGAACCTGAGCATAGAGGATCCTTCTTTGGAGGATATGTTCATGCATTATTACGATCAGGGGCAGCAGTAAGTGCAGTAACACTGGCAGCACTGCTGCGATTTCTGAAAATAAGAAACAGGACATGTTTATGATTCCTGAAAATGAGAAACAGGATATGTTTTCGATCTGGGAAAAGGAGAAATAAGATATGTTTGCGATTATAAAAAGAGAGTTAAGGCTGGGACTTAAGAACCTTTTGATATGGGCGATTACCGTGGGAGGTCTGGGGCTTATCTGCACACTGATGTACAGCAGTATGGATGGGGATATGCAGGATATGGCGGAGCAGTTCTCACAGATGGGAGCCTTTGCCGATGCTTTTGGTATGAGCACTCTTAGCATCGCCACCATCAACGGATTTTTTGCAACTGAGGTTGGCACGGTGCACGGCCTTGGAAGTGCCATGTTTGCCGCATTTGTAGCTGCCTGCATGTTATCCAAGGAAGAGGACGGCCACACGGGAGAGTTCCTTTATTCACTGCCTGTAGCCAGATGGAAGGTGGTGACAGCCAAGGCCATAGCTATTCTCATAAACCTGGTGGTATTTACAGTGATCTGCGAAGCCTTTTATGTTGCGGGCTACGCGGCTCTTGGAGAAGAGATGCCATGGGAACTTATGAACCGCTTCATGGGGAGTATGCTTCTTATGAACATTGAGCTGGCTGCAATTTCCTTCCTTGTTTCCGCAGCTTCCGGAAGAAACCACATGGGAGCAGCCCTTGGGCTTTCCCTGGTGGTCTACGCCTACGACATTATGGGCAGAGCGGTGCCTGATGTTAAGGACTATATATTTATCGGTCCTTTCTCTTTTGCCAACGCCTCAGAGATATTTGCCGAAATTCCGGCCCCTGATTACAGTATCCTCATCGGCTGCATCATCACGGTTATCGCCCTGGCAGCTGCCTACATAACCTACCTTCGCCGGGATCTGAATGTGTGATAAATTCAGCCATACGCAATAGCTGACGAACGTGATACAATTAAATATGTTGTGAAGAAAACTGTGGCAGGATGTGTTCTTCGGAACGCATCCTGCTTTTTTTAAAATTTAGGATTGTGGGAGCAAAATGTATGCTTGAATTACAGGTAAAAAAAACAGGTGGCGACTATTCCACCATTACAGAAGCGATTAACGCCATCCCCTATGAGGAAGAGGGGGTAATTTATATCGGGGCAGGAACTTTCAGGGAAAAGATCTTTTGCGAAAAGAGAGATATAACCTTTATCGGAGATGGCATTGACAGCACTGTCATCGAATATGACGACGGTGCCTTCGATGAAATGGAGGATGGCACTAAGAGAGGAACTTTCAGGTCCTACACAGCTTTTTTCGGCGGAATAAAGTGCAGGGTAAAAAATATGACCATCTCCAACACTGCAGGACCCGGTGACAAAAGAGGACAGGCTATAGCAGTCTATGCAGATGCTGAGCAGTGCCTTTTTGAAAATGTAAAGATGCTGGGCTTTCAGGATACTCTTTTTTGTGCGCCTCTTCCTGTAAATGAGAGGCAAAAGAACGGTTTCTTTGGGCCAAGAGCCTTTACACCAAGGATAAAAACCAGGCAGTACTACCATAACTGCGAGATCCACGGCGATGTGGACTTTATTTTTGGAGGAGCGGACGCGGTTTTTGACGACTGCTTTATTCAGTGCAATAACCGCTATAAGGACGAGGCAGATGGCGATGATGTGAGCGCAGCTGCCGATTCAAAAAATGGCACAGGTGCTAAAAAGAGCCCGGTGAAAGATGGTTCTACAGCGGATCGCCACATCAACGGATATATTACAGCCGCCTCAGGACTTAAGGACGGCCTTGGCTTTATATTCAGGAACTGTACCATTACCGGTGAAGAAGGGTGCGAAGAGGGTTCGGTATTTCTTGGAAGACCCTGGAGAGAAGAGGCAAGAACCGTATTCTTAAACTGCAGGATGGATAATACTATCGCTCCCGAGCGCTTTTCCGGATGGGGTTCAGTGAACAGGGAAGAACCTGAAACTTTCTATGGAGAGTACGGAACTAAAAATCTTGATGGCAGCTCTTTTGCAGATTTATCCCATAAGAACAGCTGGGTAAAAGAGATTACGGGGGAGGAATTTGACAGGCTGAACTCAGAGGCGGATAAAATATATCAGTGGTTTCGGGCTTAAAAGGGTTCATTTGCTGCGATTTTTGATATAATAAAAATTGCGTAAATTTCTTTTATTAAAGTGCTGAATCGGGCTATTGGGCATTTATATAATATACATTTATTCAGGGAGAACTATATGATCAACAAACCGATTACTGAGTTTACCGATGAGGATATGATTGACCTTATACATGTGAATGTTGACGCTGTTGTCGTTGTCGATAAAACGATTAGAAAATACAGGGCTATGTTCCGCAAAGGTATTTTTAAGTCCTTTATAGATGAAACCGGTGATTATTCAACGCTGATCCAGAAACTATGGCTGCATATGGGTGATTCCAATGAGGAGATAGCTGAGAATTATAAGGCATTTACGGATTATTATGGAAATTTCAAGGGTAAATACAGCAGAAGGTTAACTCTTTTCCTCGAAGGAGAAACGACTCCCCATATTGCACAGATGACGGTATATCCCATTCAGGATACTGATAAATATGTGTTTGTCATGGATGAGCTTGATGAGGACGAATATGTGGAGAAATTCGCCACAGAGAAAAAGGTGAGTACTATCCAGAATACCTACCTGTTTTCGATGTATGTTGATCTGTATGCAGACACCACCAGCAGTATAAGTGTAACTGAAATATCGGATGAAACGGTAAACTCTACGATTAAGTATTCTCAGTGGAGACTTATGATCGTAAATACAATCTGGCCTGACGACAAGAAGCAGTTCCTTACCTGGACGGATCCTGAATATCTGAAAGAAAACCTTGGCCCGGGACGCACCATGTCCTTTGACTGTATGATGATGAATCTGGAGAATGAATACATCTGGGTTAAGCTGATCTTTAGCAGGGCTGAGTCCAGAGATGACGAATTCAAATTTGTCTTCATGGTGCAGAACATCAATGACAACGCTCTTGAAATGATGTCTACCTTAAAGAAATATGAGAGCCTTGCTCTTAGGGATTCTCTTACCGGGCTGTTTAATCACGGAGGAATGGACACTGAGATCAAAAATGCCATTGAGATATTCAAAAAGGGCGGACAGCCGGTGTCTATTATGATGCTGGATCTTGATCATTTCAAATATATTAATGATACCTTCGGTCATGCTGCCGGAGACAAGGCATTAAAGGATTTTGGAGGCATCATTAAGGATTATTTTGAGGATAAAAGAGCTACTGTCGGACGCTGGGGCGGTGAAGAGTTTGTCATTGTGATTCGCGGCGTCACTGAAAAAGAAGCTTTTGACTATGCAGAGGAACTCAGGAAAAAGATTGAGCAGACAGAGTTTGAGAACATAGGACAGATAACCTGCTCCATCGGTATAAGCCGTCTTAAGGAAGGCGATACATTTAATGACATCTTTAACCGGATCGACAAAGCCATGTACAATTCCAAGGCTGAGGGCAGAAACCGCGTTACACAGTTGTAAGGCCAGGCGCTGACTTAAGAACATACGCGTTTTCAGATCAAGTCGCCGACCGGATAAACAAGGACTTGCTCACTACGACCTCATCAGTTTTTTCCAGGATGGGGAAAAGATATAGTAGCCGATCATGCACAGCATTCCAAAGGCGAATGAAATCGGAAAGCTGAACATAAGGTGTCTTCCTCCGATAAAATATGAGATGAGATATGCGGAGGGAATACGGACGGCCCACAACATCAAAAGATTTATGATGGTAGTGTATCTTACTCTTCCGGTGCCGTTTACAATGCAGGAAATTGCGTTGAACACTGCATACATCCACTGACAGGACAGCATAATGATGACGTTTCTTCCTGCCAGAGCAAGAACTGATGTGTCGGTGGTAAAAAGGCTCAGGATAGGCATTCTGAGCAGCATAAAGATAAGACCAAAACCAAGGGTTATAGCGCCTGAGGACAGGGGGATTATTATCTGCCCGTCTCTTAGGCGTTTTATATTGTTTGCACCGTAGTTTTGTCCCGAGTAGGTGGTGGCAGCAGAAGAGATTCCAGTAATTGCCATGTTGGCGAGGCCTGTGACTCTTCCTGCAATGGACCAGCCTGCCATGAAAACGGAACCCTGTGCATTGATGAGGGTCTGAAGGGCAACGTGTCCAAAGGAAAAGAGCGAGTTGTTAAGACCGATAGGAACGCCGATTGACAGGATCTGCTTCATTTCACTTCTTACTATCTTTCTTGGAAAAACAGTAAATTCCAGGTCAGGATATTTTTTTCTGATATAGATGATACTTACTACCCATGCAAGGAACATCGCTATGGAAGTTGCAAATGCCACACCTTTTACTCCGAGACCAAATGCCGCAACAAGCATTACGTCAAGGACAATATTGGCAATTGTTGACACGATAAGAAAATAGAGCGAAGCCTTGCTGTCCCCGAGACCGCGCAGTATTCCGGCATTCATGTTATAGCCGATGTTTCCCACGGCTCCGCACAAGACAATGCGGGTATATAAAAGAGCATTATCCCATACATCTTCAGGAACATCCATGAACCGGAGGATGAACGGAGCAGCAAACCAGCCGATCACGCTGATAGGGAGACCAAAGAGGTATACAAAAGATATGGCTGTTTTGCAGGCATTTTTTATTCCTGTCTTATCATTGGCGCCTGCGTGCTGTGACACAAGTATGCTGACTCCGGTGCCGATTCCGAGAAAAATACAAAGAAGTACTTCGATGGGCTGAGAGCTGGTGCCAACAGATGCTATTGCCGTATGATCGCAGTAATTGCCTATGACCAGGGTGTCGACGGTGGTATATAGGTACTGCAGGATATTTCCCAATACTATGGGTAGGGCAAAGAGCATGATATTGCTCATAATAGGCCCTGTTGTCATATCTATTTTTTTTCTTGAATTCATTTTAATGAACCTGCTTGTTTCTTATCAGCTATTAAGCGTGGTTTTGATCTGAAAACGTCTCTGCTACCGCCCTGAAGAAGCCTGCGATAGGAATCATGCTCTGGGCAAAGTTCTTGCTGCTGGCACTTCCGACAATAACGGAGTTTTCAATCTTTTTCTTTGCCGATGTGTAGGAAGGAGAGTCTGAAACAGCATTTTTAAAAGTCTCCATTCCGTACTTAAGATATTTTGGATCTCCTGAAAGATCGTAGGCTATTGTCAGCGCTTCTAAAAGAAGTGTGTTGTTGCCAAGCCTGTTAAGGGATGGCAGTTCTTTGTAGTAGAAGATTCCATGATTTTCTTCATAGCAGTTTTCTGTCAGGTCGTCCACAGCTCTGAGAATGAGACCTTTTAGCTCATCATCCGGGAAATGTCTGTAGTAACGCGCAAGAGAACCAACGGCAACTGAGATCATGAAGCCTACACGGATAACGGTGTTGTCTGTGTAGGGTGCAAGCCAGTGTCCGTACTGCTTTTCCCATATCTTGAAGTCGTTAAGTATCTTTTCACATTTCACAAGCCATTTTTTGTCAGAAGTCTCTGTATAGAGGGCAGTGAGAGTCCTTAGAGCCCAGCCGGTTTCTCTGGCATTGGATTCACCGGCTTTCTGATACATTGGCAGATCAAGAAGGCGCATAACATTTTCGCCAATGCCAATGGCTGTTTCCAGTCCCCTTTCATCTCCTGTGAAATGGTAGTAGTCAAGGAGTCCCTCAACCCACTCGTGGGAGCAGACCATAACTCCGTTTTGAACGTGGCCCGCTGTATGTTCCCACTGACCCCCGATGTAGAGCGGATCTTTGTGGTAGTGACATACATCCACATCCATCCAGTGGCTTACCGAAGCGATGTTGTAGTCTAGGAACCTTCTGATTCCGGTTCTTGCAAAAAGCAGCGCACAGGCATGGGGATAATCATACTCATTGTTGCACCATACAAGTTTTCCGCCGCCGCGTCCCTGAGCAGTGTAGTTTGAATCGTAGGAATCGCCGAAGTTAAGCATTCCGTAAGCCCTGCTGTGGGTGTCGGCTCTTGCGATGAGACTGCGCTCAACAAGAAGGTACGGATCAGGCTCAAGGGAAAAGACATGCTTTCTATCGCCGGATTCTTTTTCCTGTTGGTTTCCTGAATCTGCCATTTCCGGCGCGAATATTTCGGGCCATACACCTGATTCCTTATGAACCTTTGGGGAAACATAAGGTCTGTAAGGCATCTGATACACAATACTTCTGTCATTGAGGCTGCTTATACTCTCATTTGCGGGGTGGAAGTGCAAAAGAAATTTCTGCTCTCTGCTCATGCCGCTTTCAAGGACCACTTCCTCAACATTTTCAGGCACAAGGTAGAGAGTAGAGCCGTTTTTATCCGCTGATACAGCCTTTGGATAGTTCTGCTGGGCCTGGAAAATTGTGGCACATACACCGCCTTCGGAATCTGTACAGTCGGCAAAAAATGTGCCGTAGAAGACCTCTGCAAAATGCTCATTGGCTTCTTTCATCAGATATTCCGAGTCAATGACACGCTTTGACGGTGCGCCGTCTTTTCCCAGATAGTAATCTGTCTTGTAGTTTGAAGCAGCAGTTATTGAACGAACATCCCCAAAGGTGCGCTCGCTTACCAGTCTGTCCGCATCTGCGCTGTTTGAAACATGGTATAAAGGTCCATCTCCAAAGTCTTCGCCGGTCGGATTATCTCCGCAGCCTGTGGAGTCAAGATGTGGTGCAAAAGGCATGCAGTCTTTATCTGAATTTCCGTCAAAATCGGCAGAGCATAAATTATTTTCAGTATCAGAGCAGCTCATAGAACTATTAAGTGCGAGCGCCTGTGGCTTTCTGCGGATATGATAATTAAGGGACTTAATCTTTAACGGCTCATCCGTATCATTTATAATGCGGTAGGAAACCTCAGTATAAGGTTTTCCTGCCCAGGCGGTAAGCTTTAGTTCAATGCTTGTCTTTTCGCCGGTTTCTTCCTTTATATGAGAGCCCTTTGTCTTAAGGATTGCGCAGAGAGGCCCGTTTTCGACAATCTTCCAGATTCCTGTTTTTACGGAAAAGACATTTGTATCGCCATCTTTTTTAAGGACAGGTCCCACAAGCTGATCTTTGCCATAGTTTCTTTTCCCTGCGAGAATATGGTCAAAGATTTCTGCTGAATCATTTTTTACCTCATAGGAAAAAGGATCTTTTGTAGTATCATCCACAGTGGATATAATAAAGCCTGATTCTGTGGGAACTACGGATATGGGATTGTAGGGGGTATCTGTAAGGTCAGGTGCGTTAAATGCAGAGAGCATTTCAATCTTGTTATCCTGCTCATTCGAAATATCATCACATAAATCAGAAGTTATATTACATATGAACTTTGTTTTCCGGTTGGCAGGAATATCAGCAAGAAATCTGATGAAGATGAACCTGATGGAGCCATCTTCATAGCGGGAAGTGACCTTTATCTGAGAAGGAAGCATCTTTTTATTTTCGGGGTCATAGAGAGTGACTTTCTCTTCATCTTTAAGAAATCCCTTTTGAAGCGGGAATCCGACGTAGCAGTGCTCTAAAACCCTGTCATAGCGATATAGTTTGTCGATGAATATTTCTACCTGTCTGGTCATTTTTTCTCCTTTAATCAAGCCATCCGATACATTAAATTCCACTATTATTGTATGTTATAATAATTAAGAAAACCATCAATATCATGCGAAATATGAATAAAAATCTTTGAAATTATGATGTATAAAAAAGGGGAAAGGAGATTCAAATGCCGATAGAAATGCCGGATGACGCGCGGATAATAATTCAGAAACGTGATCTTCCCTCAAGCTTTAAGATGCCACAGATGGAACGTGCCGAGAAACACTATGCTTTGGGGTATATTTTATCCGGAGATCGGCATTTTATAACGCCATATGAGCAGTACGATGCGCATGATGGAGATATTACAACGATGCCTCCGATGCTCTATCACCGCACCTTTTCCCTTAGTAACAGACCCTATGTGAACTATCTGATCAAGATATCGGACAGTTTGGCTGATGAATTTTGCAGCGCAGTGGACAGGGAAATCTGGAACTATGTCTTTGAGCAGAGGCGCCTTTCATTTGATGATGAGGTAAGGCAAAAAATAGAGCTTTTTTTGAAGGATATGCTGGAAATCTATCAGGAGTACGCCCCATATTCAGAAGAACTGCTTAAGGGACTGTTGTTCAGGCTTATTGTCCTGATCAGGGAGAAAAACATTGCGAAAGATAAGGCACGGTTCAAGGGCAAGCTCTCAAGAGAAATCATGGATGCGATGTATTTTATTGAACAGAACTATCGGGAAAACCTGCGTCTTTCCGATGTTGCAGGCAAAATCGGCTTTTCGGAAGGGCATTTTTCAAGACTATTCAGTTCCCAGGTGGGTATTTCTTTTTCCAACTATCTTATTAACATCAGGCTCCGCCACGCCAAGGAACTTTTGATAAATACAGAGGATTCCATATCGGAGATAGCAATGACGACCGGATTTGGAAGCGGAGATTACTTATCGGCAAGCTTTAACAAATATGAAAAAACGTCACCCACAGCTTTTAGGAAAAGCATAAGGATTAACACATAATGTTAGCTTTGGATAATCTGGTATGGCAGATTAGCTGTTGAAAAAAATCCGGACAGATTATAAAATACTATCGTTGCATTCGGGGGGAAATAAAAATGCAACGAGGTATTTCGGTATGAAAATAAAATTGCACTACGGTGGAAAATATACTGGGGAAAAGGATCTGATTTCCAAAAGAGAGCATAATCCCAAGGCGGTGCCTTTTCATGAGCCAAGCGCTTCATGGTTTTCTGTGCTTGCAAATATAGGATCACTTATCGTGGTTGTAGGGCTTATGATTGCGGCTGCGCGGCTTTCTGGCAATTCGCTTTTTAGGCATTCAAGACAGATGAAGCTGGGACTTTTTCTTTCACTGTTTTCGCTGATCCCACATGAGTTTTTGCACGCAACCTGCTTCAGGCAGGATGTATATATGTACACTAATCTTTCGAAGGGCATGCTTTTTGTTCACGGAACAGAGGATATGAGCAAAAAGCGCTTCGTCTTCATGAGTATGCTTCCAAATATTGTATTTGGATTCATTCCTTTTGCTATGTTTATGCTAGATACAAAGCTCATTTTCTGCGGAGTAATGGGCGCTATCTGCATAGGTATGGGTTTCGGTGATTATATCAACGTATTTAACGCCATGACTCAGATGCCAAGAGGCGCCAAAACATATATTAATGGATTTCACTCCTACTGGTACAAGGATTGATTATCTGAAGGAGGTTTGTATGAAGGTATTGGTAAAGATTTTTAAGGGACTTATTACAGTAATTCTTGTGCTTTTACTGCTGATCGCAGCTCTGGATGCCGCGTGGGTGTTTGAACCTCAGGTCAAAGCATCCAAGAAAATTTCCGATATAGGTGACTATGGCAAGGCGGGGTATGAAGTTGAGATCCCCGAAGGGGTTTCAATTGTGGCTCTTGGGGAAGCTACTCACGGAAATGCAGAGTTTCAGGAGCTAAAGCTGTCAGTATTTAAGCATCTTGTTGACACTACAGATGTCAGATCTTTTGCCCTGGAAGCGGATTTTGGTGAGGGCATCATTATCAACGAATATGTTCACGGAACAGGTAATATCAAGGATGCTAAAGAGGCGGTAAAAGAGCTGTCTTTTAACATCTATCAGACCAAGCAGATGACGGATCTTATTCAGTGGATGCACGATTACAATCAAAGTGCAGGGGAAGCTGATAAGCTCTCTTTCTATGGGTTTGACATGCAAAACCCGGACATTGACGCCGGTGTGATCGCTGAATTTTGTGACAAATCAGGAATTGTGCCAAAGAGCGGAAGCACAGCACTGTTAAAAGAGTTTGCTGAGGAAAAAGCTCAGATTTCTGATGACAGGAAGGCAGCTTTTTACGAAGACATCGCGGGGATTAAGGAAAGTCTTGCCGGAAATGACCCAAAGACTCATTGTATAGAAATTGCCTGCGACTGTATTCTTAAGGCAAAAGAGCTTGGAGAGCTCGATGAAAATGATTACCTTGAGTATAACAATGTAAGGGATAAAGCCATGGCCGGGGTTGTATCCAAGATCCTGTCGCTGGAAAAAGAGCTGGGGCATGACATGATCTATATTACAGGCCACAACGGTCACGTAAGCACCCATAGGCTCAATTACAAAACCATGGGAGAGAATATAAGAGAAGACTTTGGCAATAAATACTTCATCATAGGAACCGACTACTACAAAACCACCTGCAATATTGCCGGAGAGGATGGGAGAGGCAATTACAGTTTTTGCTCTGCGGATCCTCTTGCCTATCAGGCAAAATATTTTGATGGAATGTATTGTATCAGATTCCGTGACGTGATTGACAAGTCCACGGGTGAAACCTATGAGACCTTAAGAAAAGTCATAAATACAGGAAGTCTTGGTGAATCCTATTTGCCGCTTATGCACTTTTTGCCCACCAGTCACAGGGTAAAAATGGAGGTGCTCAAAGGGTACAATGCGATGATCTACGTGTATGAAGCCACTCCAATTGAGGTGCTTCCAAGATAAAATAAATATAAAGTTGTTGACATTATGTAGCAAGCTACGTATCATTGTATATGTATCTTGCTACATGTGTTTTATGGATGTTTTTGCAAAGATATACGTAATTTCTGAGTTTTTTAGATGCAATTTGGGAAATATGATGGAAAGGAGTGAAGATGAGTAGTCAGGATGATGAAAAGAAATACTTCAGGGATCGGGAACATGAACCCTTAAGTTTTAAATTCAGGCTGATACATGAGTTTTTTGCCTGCATGATCAACAGACATCTCAAGGAAGAGGACATGACTTTTTCCCAGATGATACTGATCTATTATCTGTGGGAAAATCGTGACAGGAAGATCACTCAAAAGGATATTACAGATGCCATGCATATCAAGCATCCTACGACAATAGGCCTTTTGAAGAGGCTTGAGGAAAAAGAAATGCTGAAAGTCGTGGTGGATCCCGATAACAGGAAGTACAGGAATATTGCCCTTACAGAGAAAGGAATTACCTTTATCGAAAACGACGGGGACAGAAAGCGCCACACCGAAGAAGATATGGTAAAGGGAATGAGCAGCAAAGAGATAAAGCAGCTTAGGGACCTTTTGGATAAGGTATATGACAATATGCAGGCTATGCAGGAAGAAAAAATAGATATATAAGGGAGAATTGTAATGGTTAAGACAATACTTAAACAACTGCGGGAATTTAAACTCCCGTCGATACTTACTCCGCTTTGCATGATAGGAGAAGTTATCTGCGAAATGATAATTCCTATCCTTATGGCGAAAATAGTGGATGAGGGAATTGGATTCAACAACCCAAACGGCGGCGATATCGGCATTATTATCAAAGTCGGTGGGATGATGCTGGTAATTGCACTCCTTGGACTGCTTGCCGGAATCGGAGGAGCATATTTTGGATCAAAGGCTTCTACAGGTCTTGCAAAGAATTTAAGGAAGGCCATGTTTGACAACATTCAGACCTTTTCTTTTGCCAATATTGATAAATTCTCAACATCAGGTCTTGTAACGAGACTTACCACCGATGTTACCAACATTCAGAATGCATACATGATGACGCTGAGAATGGCCATGAGAGCGCCTGCATCACTTATTATCGCGATGGTAGCGGCTTTTTCCATCAGTGCAAAGTTATCCAGTATCTATCTTGTAGCGGTTGCATTTCTTTCAGTGTTCATGGTTATCATCATGAAAAAGGCCACCAGCTACTTTAAGCAGGTCTTTGAAAAATATGATGAACTAAATGAGAGCGTTCAGGAAAATGTTTCGGCTATCCGTGTTGTAAAGGCGTATGTCCGTGAAGATTACGAGAATGACAAATTCAAGAAGGCTGCTTTCAACATCTATAACATGTTTGTGAAGGCAGAGAAGAACCTGGTAATGATAAGTCCTGTGATGTCAGCTACGGTTTATATCTGCATCCTTCTCATCAGCTGGTTTGGTGCTCATATGATAGTATCGGATGAGCTTACAACAGGCGGACTTATGAGCCTTCTGACATACTGCATGTCAATCCTTATGAATCTGATGATGCTGGGAATGATCTTTGTTATGCTCACCATGGCTTCAGCAAGCGGAAAGCGTATTGCGGAGGTTATCGAGGAGAAAGCAACTATCACCAACAAGGAAAATCCTGTATATGAAGTAAAAGATGGCAGCATATCTTTTGAAAACGTTGATTTTGCTTATAATAACACTTCAGAGGAACCGGTGCTCAAGGATATAAACCTGGAAATAAAGTCAGGCGAAACCATTGGAATCATCGGCGGAACAGGTTCAGCCAAATCATCACTGGTCAATCTCATCAGCAGACTTTATGACGTAAATAAAGGCTCTATAAAGGTAGGCGGAGTTGATGTAAGGGACTACGACATAGAAAAGCTTCGTGATCAGGTTTCTGTGGTGCTTCAGAAGAACGTTCTTTTCTCGGGAACTATTCTGGACAATCTGCGCTGGGGCGATAAGAATGCCTCGGAAGAGGATTGCAGGAGAGTGTGCCGCATGGCCTGTGCGGATGAATTCATAGAGAAGATGCCTGATGGCTATAACACAGTGATAGAGCAGGGCGGAACCAATGTTTCGGGTGGCCAGAGACAGAGACTTTGTATTGCAAGAGCTCTTCTTAAAAAGCCAAAGATCCTGATTCTTGATGATTCCACCAGTGCTGTAGATACTTCCACGGATGCAAAGATCAGAAAAGCTTTTGCCGAGGAGATTCCCGGCACTACAAAGCTGATCATTGCACAGAGAATCAGCTCAGTTCAGGGATGCGACCGCATTATCGTTATGGATGACGGCAAAGTGAACGGTTTTGGGACTCACGAGGAACTGCTTAAATCCAATGACATTTACCGTGAGGTTTACGAGTCACAGACCGGCGCCAGCGGCGACGCAGACTTCGATCAACCGGCTTGAGCAGAGTACTTGGCGAGGTATTATCGAGCCTAGTACGAGCCATGGGTGAACACTTAGTGAGGTTTTATCGAACTTAGTGTGAATCCCAGAGAGAAATAATAATGGAGGCACATTATGGCAGACAATAAACAGGTTAATGCCGGACCCGGAAGGGGAGGCGCAAGGCGGGGAATGCCAAGACCCAAGGTTGAAAATCCCGGTCTTTTATTTAAGAGAATTATGGGATATGTGTTTAAATACTATCCTATTCACATGTTAATAATTGTGGTTTGTATTTTTACCACTGTATTTTCAAGCGTTCAGGGAACTCTTTTTACAAAGACCCTTATTGACGGTTATATCCAGCCTATGCTTGAAAGCGGCAGCAACGACTACGGCCCGCTCCTTATGGCTATGGCAAGGGTTGCAGTGTTTTATGCAATTGGTGTGCTGGCAGCATTTATCCAGTCTTACACCATGATCTTTATAAATCAGGGTACGCTAAAGAGGCTTCGTGAAGAACTTTTTGAGCACATGGAGAGCCTTCCTATCAAGTACTTTGACACACATGCCCACGGCGATATCATGTCAATCTACACCAACGATATCGATACATTGAGGCAGATGATAAGCCAGAGTATTCCGCAGCTGCTTAATTCAGCCATCACAATTGTCAGTGTACTGGCTTCAATGATAGCACTCAGCATTCCGCTTACCATCGTTACTCTTGTAATGGTTGGAGTTATGCTGTTCTGTTCAGCCAAGGCAACTAAGTCTTCAGGCAAGAACTTCGTCGCCCAGCAGAAGAACATCGGTGCTCTTAACGGATACATAGAAGAGATGATGACAGGGCAGAAGGTTGTTAAGGTCTTCAACCACGAGCAGGAGAGCGTTATAAAGTTTGATGAACTCAATGAAGAACTTTATCAGAGCGCTTTTAAGGCTAATGCATATTCAGGAGCACTGGGACCTATCAATGCTCAGCTGGGTAATACAAGCTACGTTATCTGTGCTATTTTTGGCGGAGTGATAGCTCTTTCCGGAAATCCTACTTTTGGAATTACAGTGGGAGCTCTTGCAAGTTTCCTTACATTTAACAAGAGCTTTTCGATGCCTATCAACCAGGTAAGTATGCAGTTTAATTCGATCATCATGGCTCTTGCCGGAGCAGAGCGTATTTTCAAGCTCCTTGATGAGCAGCCTGAGACTGACGAAGGCTATGTAATGCTTGTGGATGCCGAGGAGAAGAACGGCGAGGTTGTTGAAGCAGATCACCATACAGGTCATTGGGCATGGAAGCATTATCACAAGGCATCCGATACAACGACCTATCAGCCGATGGAGGGCGATGTTACTTTTAACGGCGTGGACTTTGGATATACAGATGAGAAGATGGTACTTCATGATATCGTTCTTCATGCACATCCGGGACAGAAGATCGCCTTTGTAGGATCCACCGGCGCAGGCAAGACCACTATCACAAATCTTATCAACAGATTTTACGATATCCAGGACGGTAAGATCAGATACGATAACATCAATATCAACAAGATAAAGAAGAAGGACTTAAGACGTTCTCTTGGAATTGTTCTTCAGGACACACATCTTTTCACAGGAACAGTTATGGAGAATATCAGATATGGCAAGCTTGATGCCACGGATGAAGAGGTAAAGGCAGCAGCCAAGCTGGCTAACGCCCACAGCTTTATCAAAAGGCTCCCTGACGGCTACAACACCATGCTTACAGGAGATGGTGCAAACCTCTCCCAGGGCCAGAGGCAGCTCCTTGCAATTGCCCGCGCCGCTATCGCAGATCCGCCGGTTCTTATTCTCGATGAGGCTACATCTTCAATCGATACCAGAACCGAGAAGATCGTTCAGGACGGTATGGACAAGCTGATGAAGGGCAGAACAACCTTTGTTATCGCTCACAGACTTTCCACAGTCCGCAACAGTGACTGTATCATTGTTCTCGAACAGGGAAGAATCGTAGAGCAGGGTACTCACGACGAATTGATCGCCAAGAAACAGCGCTATTACCACCTGTACACCGGATTGAAGGAAGAACCGGTGACTGCTTAAGGGGATTCTTGTATGTAATAACTGCCAAGATGAGAAAAAATGCTTCTTGGCAGTTTTCTTTTAATATACTTCCATAGAAGGGTATTTTATGATAATTCAGACAGGCTCTCGCACAGATATTCCGGCCTTTTATGCCGACTGGTTTGCAAACAGGTTAAGAGAAGGCTATGTTTATGTGCGAAACCCATACAATATGACATATATTACAAGGTTTACTCTTGATCCGTCGGTGGTGGATCTTATCAGCTTTTGCTCCAAGAATCCAAAACCAATGCTGAAGTATCTGGATCTTTTGCGCCCTTACGGAATGTACTGGTATGTGACGATTACAGGCTATGGCAGGGATATTGAGCCAAATGTTCCGGATATTTCGGAAGTGATCGAAACCTTCAAGAGGCTTTCGGAGTTTGCGGGAATTGATTCCATGGGATGGCGCTATGATCCTATTTTCCTTGACGATAAGTACAATATCGGATATCATCTTGAGAAGTTTGAAGAGATAGCCACTGCGCTTGACGGCTTTACCAACACCTGTGTAATCAGCTTTATTGATATATACCAGAAGGTAAAAAAGAATTTTCCCGAAGCTAAAGCTTTGGAAAAGGCAGACCGCCTGTATTTAGGGAAACAGATGGTGCAGATAGCAAAAAAGCACAGAATGATTCTTCGGCCCTGTGCAGAAGGAAATGAACTGGAAGCATTCGGCGCAGATTGCAGTGGCTGTATGACTCAGCCAATTTATGAGAAGGCTGTTCACAACACTATGATTTTTCCCAAGAATAAAAATGCCAGAGCGTCCTGTAATTGTTTTCTTGGAAACGATATTGGCATGTACAATACTTGTCTTCATATGTGCAGGTATTGCTACGCCAACTATGACTATAAGACTGTTATGAATAACTATGATAACCATGATCCTGAGTCGCCTCTTCTTATTGGACATGTCAGAAAAGAGGATGAAATCCATCAGGCTGAGCAAAAAAGCTGGATAGACGGACAACTGACATTTGATTTTGTCTGATAATCTGATGAGGGAAGGAACTATGAAATGTAATGAAGTATTTAAAGCAATACAAAAACTTAAGTAAAGAAATTTATGTACTGTTCTTTGGGCGTGTAGTAACAAGCATGGGGGCACTTATATGGCCAATTATGACACTGATCCTTAAGAATAAGCTTGGATATAGCGCGACAACAATTGCAACCATAGATATGGTTCTGGCAATATTTCAATTTCCGATTGTAATACTGGGTGGAAAGCTTGCCGACAGCGTTAGCAGGAAAAAGATTATAGTTTGTTGTGATATGGTAACTGTAATCTGCTATTTTATAAGTGGATTGATTCCTTTATCATTTATCAGCGTTATACTTTTTTATATTGCAGGTCTTTTTGCTGCTGTAGAAGGACCATCTTATGACGCACTTATCGCTGACCTTAGTGATTCCGACAACAGAGAGCAGGCATATAGCCTCCAGTACCTGGGAATGAATCTGGGACTGGTACTTGCACCTACACTTGGTGGACTTTTATTTGAACACTATTTATGGCTTGCGTTTTTAATAACCTCAATAGCAACATTTTCTTCAACGCTCTTAATTATTCTTTTTATTAAGAAGCTCAGTGTTGAAAAGAAAAATGTCAGTGAATATGAGGAAAAACGCGAGGGAACAAGGCTGTTTGAAATATTGAGGGAGCGAAAAATTCTGTTTTTGTACATTTTTGCTTCTGGATTTTGTAATCTGGTTTACTCACAGTTCAATTATCTTTTGCCCCTTCATATGGAGCATCTTTACGAAGCCAAAGGCGCAACAATATTTGGACTACTGACCAGTACTAATGCCATAGTTGTTGTAATCGGAACTCCACTTATAACAACGCTTCTTGTAAATATTATCGATGTCAGAAAATACCTTATAGGTGAAATACTGATCGTAATGGGACTTGTCAGCTTTAGCATTTTTGGAAGGCTGATTCCTGTTTATTTTGTGCTGATGACAGTATTTACGCTGGGCGAGATCTTTTGTACCATAGCCAGTGCACCCTACATGACAAGGCGTGTCCCATCAACACATTGGGGAAGAGTAAACTCAACTATCAATATTTTTTGTATGACCGTAACGTCTCTTGGAAATATCCTGGTAGGAAAGTTGTTTGATGCATATGGGTTTGGTAGTGCCTGGCTTTTTGTTGCTGTAGTTGGCAGTATAGCTATAATGCTGATCCTGCTTTTGAATGTATTTGATCGTGTAAGCTTTCCTTTGTTGTATAAGAAGACAGAAGGATGATAGAAAAAAGTCTGCAGGTAGGAGCGATAAGATTGTAGTGAATGTAGAAATGTTTTTATAATTAGCCAGGCAACCGTTACTATGCCCTTGATGGATAAAGGAGCATCAGAAAGCAGAAGATATTAGAGAATAATAATGTCAAATATGTTAAAATGGGTTTGTAACTGATAAACGCTTGTCTATGGAGAAATGATTATGGATATAGCTGTTGAGGATAAGAAGATAGCTGCCAGAGAACGCATTAAAGATCTTATAGTGCTTCAGAGAGAACTTCGTTCTATGTTTTCCGAAGATAAGTATAATGTATTCGTTTTTGGAAGCTATCCGACAGTGCGTTTTGAATATGGCAAGAGCGATGTTGATATCGCTGTATATGCTGATAGCTTGGATCTTTATAAAGGGATAGCTGTGAAAATTGAAGAGTTTTTCGAAGATCGAGGAATAAATGTAGATTTATTCTTTATTGATATTAGTGTCCCGGCTCCTGTATTTTTGGCACCATTACACGCTCAGATACAGTTTACGGATTATTATCCCGATAAGCTCCGTGAGTTTGAAGCTGAATGTGAAAAAGAACTTATCAAAATTAAAAGGAGCATCGCGGTATGAAATTGGATGACAGCATTATTGACCAGTTTAACTTAGAACCTGAAGATGATAGAGAACCGGTTAATGTAATGAAGGTACCTGAACTCCTTGACTTTTTAAAGGAAAGTGCTTCAAGAATAGTAAGTAAAAGTAAGCAGTACTTTAGCACAACAGACGCTGATATTCAGGCGGATTGTTTGGATATTGTTGCGATTAGGCTCAATGACTTTGCGCAGGCTTTCATTGATATAATAATCTTTATAAGAAAAGCAGAAGGCAGCTATAATGGTAAGTCATCTTCGCTCAGATATTGCGTAACAAGTTATGATACATTGGTAAGTAATCAAAAAGAGGAAGAAAAGCAATTTCTTGGCGAATTGCTGCTAAGAAATGAAATAACGCACGACTATTTCAATCGAGAAATACATTTAAGGAAGTTGATTGCTCTTATGCAGAATTATTCAGATGGGGCACTTGATGTATATGAGCAACTTACGAAAATTTGCCAAAACAAGGATCTTCTTGATAAATACGTTGATAAAAATGCAAAAGTATAAGTGAAAAATCAGTAGAATAGCCACTTTTGCTATGATATCATAAGGCATGTGCTTACGTTTTATGTGAGTACGTGCCTTTATATTTTTGCGGGAAGAAAAAAGGAAATTGAAAATAAGACCTATAGCCCTCGGATGCCATAAAGATAACTTTAGAGCAGAAGAGTTTTATAAAAAAACACAGCTTTATCAAAACGGAGTATATGGAAGGGAATGACTACTATTTCCTCAGGTATCCAAGCAAATATGACTTTCTGGAGTGCAAGACTCTTTAAGAAAATTGAGAAAAGAGGTTTTAGTAACGTGAGAAACGTAGTAACAGTAACATCGGA
>SVFZ01000049.1 GCA_015056585.1 Butyrivibrio sp.
GCAGGAAGGATATATCCCCAGAAATTGTTTGTCAGGTGCATGGTCTTCAATACCAGAAACCACGGGATGATTCCGGCATTGAAATACATAGTTGCAACAATTAGTCTGTACCAGAATTTCCTCATCCACATCTTTTCCTGGGTAAACATAAATCCAAGAAAAGCTGAGGCGAATACTGTGAGCGCGGTTCCTAGAACCGTTCTCATGAGCGATATCTTGAACGCCTGCAAAAGACCGTCAATCCTGAATGCAGATACATAGTTGTGTAAATGAAATCCCTTCGGCCAGAAAATTACATCGCCTCTGGCGCTTATATCATTGGCACTTATTGTGTTGATGATTATGTAATAGAACGGGTACAGGCACAGAAATGCAGCTATGGAAAAAATAATGTAGCAGACAATCTCAACTGTTCTGTCTCCCGCACTGATGCGTATCTTGTTTTTTACTTCGGCTTCGTGTTTCATACGTCTCCTCCAAAAGCTATAGCAACTTATAATTCATACAGGAATGTCTTTAAAGAATACTCTCACCGCGGATATGCTTGGATGCACCGTTTACTATAACAAGAAGCACCACGGATACAAGACTCTTAAGCATACTGATGGCAACCGAAACGGAATATCCGCCGCTTCCCATGGCCATGTTGTAAACATAAAGATCAAGAACCTGTATAAATTCCTTGTTGAAGGCATTCTGGAACACGTAGTACTGCTCCATACCGTTATTTAGGAAGTTCGCAACGTTAAGTACCAGAAGTACAAAATACGTAGGCAAAAGACTGGGGATAGTAATATGCCAGATGATCTGCATTCTCGAAGCTCCGTCTACTCTGGCGGCCTGGATCATCTCATCGTCGATACTGGAAATTGCCGCGATGTACATGATAGCTGCCCATCCGAGGTTCTTCCAGGTAAGCCACAGCCACTGCGTAAACCACACATGACTTGATGACTGCAGGAAAAGAACCGGTGACTCTATGAGGCCTGCCTTGAGCAAAAGAGAATTCAGCATTCCGGTACTGTTGAAAAGAGAGAATGCTATTGAGTAGACCATTACCCAGCTTACAAAGTTCGGCAGCGTTGTCACTGTCTGGACAAACTTTCTGAACTTCACACCTCTAATTTCATTGAGAAATACTGCAAATATCATCGGAAGCCAGCTGGTTCCGAGAGTAAGTCCGCTCATAGCAAAGGTGTTTTTAAGTACCTGTACGATCTGGTCAATCTTGGTCTGGCTGCTGACCAGTGAGGCGAACCATTTGAATCCCACAAACGGACAATTTGCAAGTGCTTTTGGCGGTTTGTAATCATAAAATGCGTACATCCAGCCATAAAGTGGGTAATAACTAAAGAGCAAAACTAAAATGATAAATGGCAGAACTAGCAGAAACAGCTTGAATGAATAGGCTTTCTTCTTGGACAACTCTGACTCCTCCCTTTGTTTAACGTTAAACAATTTATTTCAGAAAAAAGAAGCTCCCCCTCAGCTTCTTTTCTCATTTATGGAATTTCTTATAACCATTGAGCACGGAACCTTTATTACTTTAGGCTCTGCCGGTAAATCTTCAGATCCTTTATTGTCTTCTATTTTTTCCAAGATCAGCTGTGCGGATAATCTTCCTATTTCACTTAACGGAAGTTCCGTTGTGGTCAGCTGAGGTCTGAAATACGCTGAAATACTTTCGTTATCGAAACCCGCTACCGATATATCTTTTCCCACAATTATGTCGTTTTCTTCGAGATAATCGTAAATTCCACCGGTCATCTTATCTGAGATACCGAAAATCGCCGAGATTCCCTTCGGTATCAGAGCTTTCGCACCTTCATATCCGGACTCTCTGCTCCAGTCTCCATAGAAGACCAGCTGTGGATCAAACAGCAGTCCGTTGTCATACATTGCTCTCTGATAGCCGCTAAGTCTCTGGGCTGTGTGGATATTCTCCCTTCGCCCTCCGACAAATCCAATCCGTTCATGTCCCATTCCGATCATGTATTGCACCATCTCGTAGGCACTGGCTTCATCATCGATAACAACCGATGGTATCTGGGGCAGATTGGAGTAGGCATAGCACATAACTGCCGGAAGATTAAAATCGTCCTTGAAGGCTTTTATTATCCTTGCATGACCTGCCAGGTAAATTACTCCGTCAACCTGCTCAGCCACCACGTCACTTACCACGGGATCAAGAACTGAGTGGTACTCTTCTTCCTGACCGTACCAGGTATCCTTCCATCTGTCGTAAAGTCTTAAATTGTGGACAATTACCCTGTAGTCTCTCTTCTCACAGTGCGCCATTATACTCTCGATAATCGGCGGAGAAGTAAACTGTGCTATATCCTCAGCAATGATTGCGATGGTTCTGGATTTTTTTATGCGCAACCCCTTTGCCATTATATTGGGCTTATATCCGGTCTCTTTGATGACCTTCATTATCCTTTTTTTGGTTTCTTCGCTGGTCTTAGCTTTACCGTTGATAACATTTGAAACAGTTGTAGCCGACACACCGCATTTTTCTGCAACTTCCTTAAGTGTTACCATCTTGTGTCCTCGTAAATTATTGTGTAAAAAAACGTTAAACCTAAGTATATTATTATGCTCTGACTGAATATATGTCAACCCATTTTTGTTAAACTGCACATAAAACCCATAAAATATACAATTTTTTTGTGCAATCGTTCTTGACTTTTGGCTATTTCAATCATAGTATGAATCTATAATTTTAGTTTAACGATAAATCAACCTTATTTTTTTGTGCTTTTTCACGAAAGGAGTCATTATGATCTACTACGTAGATGCCTCTGCATTCAGAGATGGCGACGGCAGTGAGAGCAGGCCTTTTAAGCATATTCAGGATGCTGCAAAGCTTGCACTGCCCGGAGATGAAGTTCTTGTAAAGCCCGGTATTTACAGAGAGCACGTTGCTCCCAAAAATGCCGGAACCAAAGAGAAGCCTATTGTCTACCGCTCAGAGATACCTCTTGGCGCTGTAATTACTGGTGCCGAGCTAATTACAGGCTGGACTAAAGTCAAGGGCACAGTATGGACAGCAAGAGTAAAGAATACCATGTTTGGAGACTACAATCCCTACATCGAGAGAGTGTACGGCGACTGGTATTTTTCACCTGTCATCCGTCACACCGGCTCAGTATTTGTAAACGACAACATGATGTACGAAGTTTCTTCCCTTGAGGAATGTCAGAAGGGAAAGGGCGATCCTCTTGCCTGGGATCAGGAAGCTGCACAGTATCTCTGGTACACAGAGCAGGATAAAAAGACAGATGAAACAGTTCTTTATGCCAACTTCCACAAGCTAGACCCAAATAAGGAAAAGGTAGAGATCAGTGTCAGAAGAAACTGCTTCATGCCACTTGTCAATCACATTAATTACATCACAGTAAGCGGCTTCAACATCAACAAGGCTGCCACCACCTGGGCTCCTCCTGCTGCCTATCAGGACGGTATGATAGGCCCTCACTGGAGCATGGGCTGGATCATCGAGGACTGCGAAATTTACGGAAGCAGATGCTGCGGAATTTCTCTCGGCAAATACTACGATGAAGAAAATGACATGTACTTCACCAAGAATCATGTTAAGAGCCCTACTCAGATGGAGCGAGATGCTGTCTGCCGCGGTCAGTACCACGGTTGGTTAAAAGAGCGCATCGGTCACCACATCGTGCGCCGCTGCCATGTTCATCACTGCGAACAGACCGGTATCGTAGGCAGAATGGGTGCTGTTTTCTCAACAATTGAGGACTGCCACATTCATGATGTCTGCACATCACAGCAGCTTGGCGGAGCTGAGACAGCAGGAATCAAGCTCCATGCCGCTATCGATGTAACTATCAGACGCAACCATATCCACAACTGTATCCAGGGCGTATGGCTTGACTGGGAGGCTCAGGGCGCAAGGATCACTCAGAACCTCATGCATGACAACTGCAGGCCAAACGGAATAGATCAGGCCCGCGGCGCAATGTTCAACACCGATGTATTCATCGAGGTTGGCCATGGTCCTACACTTATCGACAACAATATTCTTCTTTCGCCTGTTGGTATCACAATCCCAAGTGAAGGAATTGCCTGTGTTCACAACCTGGTGCTTGGAAGCTTCTCCCTTATCAATTCAGGTGTAGACAGCATCATCAACGATCAGCGTGAGCCAAGATACACACCGTACCACATCCGCCACCGCACAGAGGTTGCCGGATTTATGACAATCCTTCACGGCGATGACAGAATTTACAACAACATCTTTGTTCAGCATCACCCGATAACTGACAAGAAGAAGACTCCTGCCGATAATGATTATCAGGTTGTTGGAACCGCTCCTTTTGATATCTTCCCTACTCAGGAAGAATGGGAGGATCAGTTTGATTTCGAAAAGCATCCTGATATGGGCGGTCTTGCAAGAGCTCACTTTGGCCATCTTCCTGTATGGATCGAGGGAAATGCTTACTTTGGCGGCGCAACTGTTTACAAGAAGGAGAAAAACAAACTTGTAAACAAGAAGGTAAAGCCTGTTATCGAGCTTTCTCATAAGAAGGACGGCTGGTACCTCAAGACATCCCTGGGAAAAGAGCTTGGTGATTTTACAGATCCTGTCATCACCACCGCTACTCTGGGAAAAGCCTTCGAGCCGGAGCAGTATTTTGAAAATACAGACGGAACTCCTATCACCTTTGACAGTGATTATCTCGGAAACCACAGAGACAGCGCTGCTATTCCTGGTCCTCTTTCAGTACTTGGTGCTAAAGAAATTAAAGTTTGGAATGATTGATCATTAAAGAGACATTTTTGAATTTCAGATATCCGAAACAAAAAGGTCGTCACGTAAAAAAGCGCCGGGCGGGTAATCAAGTTACCGCCCGGCATTTTTTACACGTTTTGCAGTTATCTGTCCATCATATTTCTGTATCGACAATCATGTCAGATTTCCTCAACATAACTTACGAAGTCAAAGCTGTTAAGGATTTCCAGAATTTCCTTATGGGCTCTTATCTTGTCAAAATCTATGTCGACTATAAGAGCTGCATCTGAAGACTGAAGGGTTTTCTCCTTACTTTTAGTCATACTTCTTACAGTAAATCCCTCTTCCGCAATCCACTTGTTAAGCTTTTTTACTCCACCGCTTTTGTTAACTTCAATGTAAATGCTGATGTATTTGCTGTATTCCTCAACGACGTTACTAAGCCCCATAAGCACTACATTTGCAAGCATAACCAATGCAAAACACACTATGCCTATGATGAGGTATCCGCCGCCTATTGCCATCCCCATACAAGATGTAACCCAAAGCGAAGCTGCTGTTGTTAGTCCCTTTATCTGCTGCCTTCCGGTTACAAGAATGGTTCCTGCCCCAAGGAAGCCTATACCACTTACTACGCCTGCCGGAATACGGCTGACATCTGCATCAAGACCGGGTTCCATGGCAAGGAAAATATTGAGGGCAGTTGCAATGGCTGAGCCAAGGCTTACCAGCGCAAAGGTCTTGATTCCCGCACTGTGTCTTTTGACAACTCTTTCCCATCCTATCAGGCTTCCAAAGAGTGTCGCTATTACAAGCCTGATTGCCACAGCAATATCCTGTGGACTTTCCAAAAAATCAATAACCTCCGCTATATTCATTGCATCATTTCCCCTTCAAAAAATCTTTTTTCTCACAATAAGATTATAGCGCATAAAGTGTGTTCTCTTCAAAGTTAAGGAACACAGTGTCGCCTACATTGTAAATCTTCTTGTTCTTGGGATTGTACTCCTGGATCTTAACAAGAGTGTCTCCGATCATAACATGGTAATCCTGGTAAGCACCCATGAAGCAGGAATACTTTACAATCCCCTGAACAGCTCCGCTGTCACCAAGGAATGCTCCCTCCGGACGAAGTACAACGCTGCAGGAAGCGCCCTTTTCCATGCTTCCTGTTGCACACTTAACATCAGCGCCTGCAATCTCTACCGTATCCTGCCCCTTTACTACGCCGTTAAGGAAGTTTGCTTCACCGATGAAATCTGCAACAAACTTGTTGTTAGGATAATAGTATGCCTCCTGAGGCGTTGAGATCTGCTCAACAACACCGCCATTCATGATGATAACTTTATCTGAGATCGCCATAGCCTCGCTCTGGTCATGTGTTACATATATAGCTGTAATACCCGCTTCCTGCTGAATTCTTCTGATCTCGGTTCTCATAGAAACACGAAGCTTTGCATCAAGGTTAGACAACGGCTCATCAAACAAAAGAACTCCCGGCTCAATTACAAGGGCTCTTGCAAGAGCAACTCTCTGCTGCTGACCGCCAGAAAGCTGGTTGGTCATACGGTTCTCCATTCCTTCAAGTCCAACAAGACTCAGAATATCAGTAACCTTCTTCTTTATAACCTCTTTATCCATCTTGCGAAGCTTAAGGCCATAAGCTACGTTATCAAAGATGTTGTAGTGAGGAAGAAGAGCATAGCTTTGAAAAACCATCGCTGTGTCTCTCTTATTTGGTGTGAGTGCATTAATCGGCTCGTTGCCAAGATAAATCTCACCTTCGTCCGGGCTTTCGAAGCCTGCAATCATGCGAAGTGTAGTTGTTTTTCCGCATCCTGATGGTCCAAGAAGTGTCACAAAGCTTCCCGGTTCAATCTCAAGGTTTGCATCCTTTACTGCATAGAAGTCTTTCCCGGTCTTAGGATCTTTATATATTTTTGAAATATGATCAAGGCGTACGCCCTTTTTCTCTTTTGCCATATTTTTATTTCTCCCTTAGGACATTTCATTATTTACACAATCTGCTATTACTCAGTGGGCTTTATCTTTCGGCTTGTTCCAAAGTGCTTGATCACCAGGTTCATAATAAGCACCGAGCCGTATGTAATAAGGATAAGGATACTTGCAAATGCGCAGGCGATTCCATAAGATCCTTTTTCTGCGAACTCATTGATCTGTACTGTGATAAGCAGATATGAAGGCGTTACCAGAAGTATAATTGCACTGATTGCGGTGATACTGCGAACAAAGCTTGTTACAAATCCTGAAAGGAAGCTGTCCTTGATAAGCGGAAGTGTAACGGTCATAAACACCTTGAAGCTGTCTGCTCCCATGTCGTAAGCCGATTCCTCAATGCTCTTATCAATCTGACGAAGAGCAGAAATTCCGCTTCTGGTACCTGTAGGCAAACTTCTTACGATGAACACGATAATCAGGATCGCGCCTGTTCCGTACAGCCCCTGAAAGATACCTGTTCCGAAAAGACCGCCTGAAAAGCCTCTGATATAGCCAATACCAAGAACAGTTCCCGGAACAGCCATTGCCAGCATTGAAACCGCTTCAATAAATCCTTTTGCCTTAAACTTTCTCTTAACAACCAGGTAAGAGATAATCATAGACAAAAGAGCTGTGATCGGAGCTGAAATAAGTGACAGAATGAAGCTGTCCTTAAATGCCTTAAATCCCTTGTACTTGGTGAATACCTGTCCGAACCACTTGAAGGTCAAGTGAAAGTCATATCCCCAGGTTCTGAACATAGCACCAAACGGAACACAGATGTACATAATGATTACAAAGAGAGCCAGGCCTGAGCAAAGGATTGTAAGCGGAACAGTAACGCTCTTATCTGTAATAAGCATGCGCTCTCTTGAAGCCTTTCCTGAAAGAGTTGCTGTACTTTTAGCCTCAAGATAGTACTTCTGGATGATAAACATTACCAGTGTAATGGCAAGAAGTACAACCGCCATGGCTGCTGCCCCCTGCTTGTCATAGGCACCTGTGATCTGAAGATATATAGTTGTTGCAAGAGTATCATATGATCCACCGATGATCATCGGGTTCGCAAAGTCGGCAATTGATTCAATGAAAGTTACCAGAAATGCGTTTCCAAGTCCCGGAAGGATCAATGGAAATGTCACTGTCATAAACACCTTGAATCGCGAAGCGCCCATGTCTCTGGCTGCTTCCTCCAAGGAAGGATCGATATTCTTCAAAAGTCCCTTGAGCATCATGTAACACACAGGGAAGAATGTAAGTGTCTGGACTATTGCTATCCCCCAAAAACCGTAGACACTGTTGTCATATATGTGTAAAAGAAAACGTGTGATGATACCTGCTTTACCAAATAGCATGATCATCGAAAGCGAAAGCACAAATGGTGGTGATACTACAGGCAGCATTGATACCACCTTGAAAAGTCCCTCCATGAATCTTGTGCGGAGCTTTACATAAACTTCAACGTAGGCAAACAAAAGGCCTATGAGCGCAGATGCTATACCTACCAAAAATCCCACCTTTAATGTATTTGTAATGGCTCTTCTAAAGTTTGCAAGATCCATTACCCTCCTAAAGGTTGCCAGAGTAAGACCTGACTCAGAAATAAAACTGTCCACCAACAGTATTGCCAGCGGATACAAAATAAATACTGTCAAAAAAACAATCAAAAGCACAATGGTGGTCACCATTATCGGATCCGCCATAAGCTTTTTCCTGTCAAGGCTGGCACTTTGACTTTTTGCCATATCCCATGTCCTCCTTGTAAATATGGGCGGAAGAACTTCCGCCCATAGCAAATCATTTTGATACGAATAAACCAAGCTTATTCTGTCTGGAATCTGTCATCTGCAGCACTTCCAAGTGCTGTCATAACTTCCTCAACGTAAGTAGTTGTATTTGCTTTTGCATCTTCAAAGTCATAATTCATAACGTTCTCAGGATCAAGTCCGAACTCTGCCGCAACCTCCGGCTGCTTTGCATTGTCGAGAACCAGGAACTGATAAGAGCCGTTCTGAGCTGCAAGCTCAACACACTCAGGGCTTAAAGCATACTCAATCCAAAGCTTAGCAGCATTTGGATGCGCACATCCCTTAAAGATAGCAGTTGCCCCAACCTCAAAAGATGTACCTGTTGAAGGAATAACAAGTCCGATGTTGCCATAACCGTTATCTACAATCTGTGTAATTCCGTCGTGAAGGAATCCGATGCCAACTACGCACTCACCTGTTCCAACGTTCTTAGAAGGGCCGGAGCCTGACTTTGTGTAAACTTCGATGTTCTTATCAAGGTCTACAAGGTACTGGATACCTTCGTCATGACCGTATTTCTGAATCATTGTGTTGATGACAAGTTTAGCTGTTCCTGCTGTATTGTAGTTGGAAAGCCAGATGAGACCTTTATACTTCTCATCAAGAAGATCCTTCCAGTCTGCAGGCGCATCAATGCCCATACGATCAAGCTCGTCCTTGTTTACCATAAATCCAAGGATTCCCTTGTAGATACCATACCAGCAACCGTCCTTGTCGCGATACATATCACTGAGAAGATGGCTTGCATTTACTGCCTCGTAAGGCTCAAGAAGTCCTTCTGCAGCTGCTACGTTGTAAGGATCTGTTGTGCCGCCGAACCAGACGTCACCTGAAGGATTTCCCTTCTCTTCTTCAATCTTACTTTGTACTTCACCGGTTGAAAGACGCTGATACTGAACCTTAATTCCGTAGAGCTCCTGGAAGTGTTCGCAAGCTGCTGCCAGATACTCTTCCTCGCAGGAACCGTAAACTATGAGTTCTCCCTCGGCCTTAGCTGCCTCAATAAGAGCATCCATTCCATCAGTTTCTGCAGGCGTCTCTGCCGTGTCTGCAGGAGCCTCGGCTGTTGTTTCCGCAGGCTTTGCTTCTTCAGTCTGTGCCGGCGCTTCTTCTGTAGCAGGTGTCTGTGCTGCATTGCCGCAGCCAAGCAGTCCTACTGTCATAAGACCAGCCAATACCAATGCTAACTTCTTTTTCATATCTCTTCTCCTTTCCAAATGGATAAACATTTGATGATAAAAGGATAAAATATTTATGAAAACATCTATACCTAAATTTCTGTTTTATTATCCGATTTTCTGAACAAAACTCAGTCTTAGTAGATAGCCTCTAATTGATAAACTCTGATGGTGCAGCCCCTGTATAGCGCTTAAACACCGTATTGAAGTGCTTGTAGTCGGTAAAGCCCGTCATATCGGAAACTTCATAAACCTTGTATTTACCGGTCTCAAGGAGCTTTATTGCCTGCTGGATGCGATACTTATTGAGAAAATCCAGAAAGCTGGTTCCTGTGGCATCCTTGAATTTCCTTGAAAGGTAGCTGGCTGATACTCCCAGTTCCTCGGAAAAAGACTCTATGCTGATCTTCTCTGCATAATGTTCCTTCGTTGCATCAAGGATGTGCTGAACATAGTCGTTTTCTTTATCCGATTTTATGAACACCTCCGGCATCTCATCCAAAGAAATTTTCTTTTCCGAAAACTGCTCAAACTCATGATCTCTCTCAAGCTCAGAGATGATCTTCGCCACGTCCTCTTTAAGCTCATCCTCATCAACAGGCTTCATAAGGTATGCAGATACACTGAGATCAATGGCTTTTTTTGCATAACTAAAGTCAGCATAACTGGTAAGAATGATGGACTTAAAAGGCACCTCGCACTCCTCTTTCGCCCTTCTTATCATCTCTATCCCGTCCATTAAAGGCATCATAATATCCGCAAGGACGATATCGGGTGCAAGTTCTTTTATCTTCTCAAGTCCCTCCTTGCCGTTAGCCGCCTCTCCTACAATGGTACAGCCCATGCCCATCCAGTCCATAGTGTAGGCTATTCCTTTTCTGATGATATCCTCGTCTTCAACAATTAAAACTCTGTACATTATTTCCCCTCATAATTCAATATCAAGCCTTTACTTTTCCATATGTATCGCGTAGTGCAGTTTCAGGTGTAATGCCTCGGAAGCACAATCCTTACCATAGTCCCCTCATCTTTTTTACTTGTTATATCAAGTCCATAATCGCCTTTATTCTTGTAAAGCAGTTTAACTCTGCGATGGATATTGTAAAGCCCGTAGTGCACCGACGAATTGGACTCCTCACGAAGATTCTGCTGTATCTCCTGTAGCTTGTCCTCATCAATTCCTATTCCGTCGTCCTCACATACGAAGATCAGCTTTTCCTGCATCTGGTAACCACGGATATTGACTGTAAGCTTCTCCTTGCCTCCGAATCCGTATTTTACCGCATTCTCCAAAAGCGGCTGAAGAAGTAACTTTGGGATAAGGCAGTCCATGATGTCATCAGCCACATCCATCTTATAGGCGAATCTCTTGTTAAATCTGATCTGCAAAATATTCAGGTAATTCTGAATGTTATTAAGATCCTCCCTGACAGTCACTTCTTCCCTGGCATCCCTTATGCTGTAACGAAGAAGGCCAGAGAGCGACACGATCATTTTGTCTGCCGCCTTGGCATCGATCTTTGCCATAAACCTTATGTTGTCCAGCGTATTAAACAGAAAGTGCGGATTAAACTGGCTCTCCAGCTGCTTTACCTGGGAAAAGGCCACATTTTCCGCAAGCTCTTTGTTCTGGTTGATCTGATCCTTAAGGCCCTGAAGCATTTCGTTGAAGTCGTTTCCGATGGTCTTAAATTCTTTGCTGCTGCTTATATCGAGGGTGACATCAAAATCTCCGTTGGACACAGCTTCAAAGGCATCTTCAATCTTCTTGATATCCCGGGTATAGCGCTTCGAGCTGTTGGCTGTGCTCCTTAACGTAATAATGGAGATGGCCGCAAAAATAATGGCAATAACCCCAATCAGCACTGTTATAAGCCAGATGCTCCTACTTATATCGTTAACCGTTATGACAACCAGCCCTCTTTTGGTGTCGGTCTTACAGGTGTAGTATATGTTTCCTTCAGATTTTATGTATCCGGTACCAAAATTGAATGTGCTAAGGATCTGACCGTAGCTATCCTGAAGCATACGGGTATTGCTTGCATAGACCCATCCGTTTTCGTCAGTGATGACTACATATCTGTTCAGGCCGCTTGCCGCCTGGGAAATAACCTCTCCAGGAACAAGATAGATAACAGCGCCAAATAAAGATCCATCGATGTACACACCTTTTTGTATATAAAGGCTCTTGTCATAAAGGATTGTTGAGGTCTCGCCCTTATTTCTTTTCACCGCATTCCATACACCCCAATTGGAATACACTTCGTTTGTCAGATACCGCGGAACGCTTCCCTTGCTGGTAAAAAGAACTTTCTGATCAGCGGAAAGGATCATGAGATTCCCTATTTCTCCAAATTCCGCAGTTCTCCTGTAGAGGATTGGAAAAACTTCGTCATCAGATGCTTTGCCATCTGTGGACACAAGCAGATCCTCAACATCCTCCACCATCTGATAATAGATGTTCATTGTCCTGCTTGTTAAAATGAGCCATGAAATAGCTCCAGGAAAAAGCAAAAAGAACCAGCGCCAGTGTAACGATGATCGCAACCGGCAAAAGAGAAAACCTTATAAAGGTCCGTCTTATATTCTCCTGGAAGGAAGCAACTTCTTTACTCATCAGCTACCTCCTTCACAAGTGCGTCAAATTTCTCAAGCCACAGTTCTTTGTTCTTTACAACACTGTCCTTGTCAACAGGGATCGTATTTATCTCATCCAAAGGAATAACAAGCCCTGAAGCCTCCACATCTTTTCTCACAGATCTTCTTCCCAGGTCTGAGGCCATGATGCGCTGTGCATCCTTTGATGTCATGAAGTCAACGAAACGCTTTGCATTCTCCGCTCTGGAGGAAGCCTTGCTGATATAGATTCCGTCCGGAGTTGATACGACACCCTCCGACATATAGATTATCTCTATATGCTTGTCGCTCTTTAACATAGTGACTGCTGCCTCTTCAAAGGTCAGCCCCACTTTGAATTCGCCGTTGGCAACGCCGTTATAGACTGCCGAAGAATTGCCAAGAAGCTTGCCATCAAGGTTTTTCACAAATTCTTTTACGTAATCCCAGCCATCATCCGGATTTCCGTCCCCCATGGCATAGAGCATATTTACCAAATGCTCGAAGGCAGAAGAAGACTTATCGGGATCAGCAAAGGCTATCTGCCCCTTAAGTTCCTCTTTTAACAGATCTGCGTATCCGTTTATCTTGGTGTCCCCAATAATGTCCTTGTTGATCATCAGGATGCTTGGGACATTGGAAAAACAGGTAAACTCATCCTCTGCATCTTTGTACTCATCCATGAATACCGCTCTGTTCAGCGTCCTGTATCCGCTAAAGCAATCCTTGTAGGGCCCGACCGACAATAGCGATCCGCCCCAGAGAACGTCAATGTTTGCATCATTTCTTATGCTGTCTATAGCCTCAGAAGTTCCGCAGCTTATAAGCTCCACCTCAATTCCGGTTTCATTCTCAAACTCCTGAATGAGCGGTATCATGAACTGCGTAGGATGGGGAGAAGCCACAACAAGCCTCTCTTCCTCCCTGGGCTCACCTTTATTTATGGACCTTAAGATAAAGACAGCAAAAAGAGCTGCAACAATGATTATCAGACTAATCGAGATCCAAAGTTTCTTCGTCATCAGTTTCTTCCTTCTGCTTTGGAAGCTTCACTATAAGTTCCAGGATGTGACTTACCCTGAAAATGAACACGGCAACAAGTATGAACAGATGGGTGTAGAAAATTCCTACGATATAATAATTTCTCTCAAGAAGAAATCCCAAGGCAAATCCTGCATAGCAAAGGAGTCCTGCAAATGTCATTCCAAGTATCAGCAGTGGCAGACGCAAAAAAGCATTTTTTATAGCCGTCAAAAAATCTCCGAAAGAAGCGTCAAAGTAGACAAACCTTCCGACCATCAGCCCCAGATAGTACATCATTACCGGACTGTACTCGCTCTCATCTCCAATAATGTTCAGATATACCAGCATGATTATCGCATAAAACATCGCCAGCATTCTGACTGCAGCTTTCTGATCCTTATTTATCCTGCGAAGCGGAATTATGAACTTGTCTAAGATGGTGTTGAGAACACAGGAAAGGCATATCAGAAGAAGTAAAATAAAATCCTTCCACTCCTCCCAGATGTGGGCAAAGTCTCTGAAATAGCCACTTCCTTGTCCGCCCTGAACAAGGCTGTAGATGTGATTTAAGATAACATAGGCACAGGCAAAAGACATTACGGATGTGGCAGAAATCAGCATTTCATAAAACAGATGAACCAGATAATGGAATCTTCCGTGGGCATTCTCCATTCTCTGTCTTCTGCCGCCGCCCTTTGCAAAGCACTTAACTCCTGTATAGATAAAAAAATAGCATATGGTAAGACCACCTATGGCCATCAAAAGAAATAAAAGCTTCTGCAGCCAGGTAAAATCAGGATTCATGTATGCTTCAATTGTCATAGTGTCCCCCCCAAAAAACAAGCCGGTCTGATGGACCGGCTTGACTTTATTATATATTTTATTCTTCTGTCTTGTCTGTCTTTATAGCTATGTGAAGTTCCTCAAGCTGCTTGTCTGTAACCACAGAAGGTGCACCCATCATGATGTCTGCTGCATTCTTGTTCATTGGGAAAGGAATGATCTCGCGGATTGAATCCTCTCCTGCAAGAAGCATTACCATTCTGTCTACACCGGGTGCAATTCCTGCGTGTGGCGGTGCACCGTAGCAGAATGCATTGTACATAGCAGGGAACTTGGCCTTAACATCCTCTTCGCCAAGTCTTACCATCTCAAAGGCCTTGATCATGATCTCAGGATCGTGGTTACGTACAGCACCTGATGAAAGCTCTACGCCGTTAACAACAAGGTCGTACTGATCAGCTGTGATTGAAAGAGGATCGATCTCACCTCTCTCAGCCTTGAGCAGAGTCTCAAGGCCACCGCTTGGCATTGAGAATGGGTTGTGGCAGAACTCAAGCTCTCCTGACTCCTCACCGATCTCATACATAGGGAAGTCAACGATCCAGCAGAATGCGTACTGCTCTTTGTCCATGTGTCCGGGAACAGCCGCACCAAAAGTCTTAACGATAACTCCGGAAGTCTTCTGAGCAGCAGTAAGCTTGCCGCTTGAAAGAACTACAAGGTCACCTGCCTTAAGTGAAAGCTTGGATACAACCACGTCCTTGATAGGAGCAACAAACTTGGAGATACCTCCAACAAGCTCTCCGTTCTCGTCCATTCTGAACCAGTAAGCCTTGTTACCGGACTGAACCTCTACATCACCGATTGTCTTGTCGATGAACTTACGGCTCTCCTTGAAATCAGAAATAACAACAGCCTTTACTCTTACATTAGTATCACTGCCGTCCTCAGCCTTTGTGGCAAAAGGTCCGAATCCACAGTCAGCAAGGGTATCTGTAACATCAGTAACTGTAAGGTCAATTCTAAGGTCAGGCTTATCTGTACCGTATTTCTCCATTGCCTCAAGATAAGGAATCCTTACAAAAGGAGCTCCTGATGCACGATCATAAGTACCATACTTGGCAAATACAGGAGGAAGAACATCCTCACATACTGCAAATACGTCTTCCTGAGAAGCGAATGCCATCTCCATATCAAGCTGGTAAAACTCTCCCGGGCTTCTGTCTCCTCTTGCATCCTCATCTCTAAAGCAAGGGGCAATCTGGAAATAGCGATCAAAGCCTGCTGTCATAAGCAGCTGTTTGAACTGCTGCGGAGCCTGTGGAAGTGCATAAAACTTACCCGGGTGCTTTCTTGCAGGAACAAGATAGTCTCTCGCGCCCTCAGGTGAAGAAGCAGTAAGGATAGGAGTTGTGATCTCCATGAACCCATGCTCTGTCATAGCCTGACGAAGTGCAGCGATAACGTTGCATCTAAGGATAATGTTCTTCTTAACCTCTGGATTTCTGAGGTCCAAGTAACGATATTTGAGTCTTGTAGTCTCATCTGCCTCTCTTGAGTGGTTAATTTCAAAAGGAAGCTCGTTGTAACGACATCTGCCAAGAACCGTAATAGTCTCAGGAACAACCTCAATATCACCTGTTGCCTGCTTGGGGTTCTTGGAACTGCGCTCTCTTACAACGCCCTTTACAGAAATAGTTGACTCCTTGTTGATGGCCTTTGCAGTCTTGACCATCTCTTCTGTCTCAAGAACAATCTGTGTTGTGCCATAGAAGTCACGAAGGACAACGAAACCAAGTCCTGATCCAACTTCACGCATATTCTCAAGCCAGCCTACAAGTGTAACGCTCTCGCCGGCATTCTCAATACGCAGCTCACCACAGGTATGTGTACGTGATTGCATCATTGTTACTACTCCATTTCTACATTGAATTTACTCCGCAGGGCATATGGTAATTATATGCACCGTCGCTCCGATGATACTTCGTATCAAATCGCTCCTTATACATATAATTACCATATACCCTGCTCATTTATACATTTATCGATAAAAAAATGTGCGTGGTACCATTTTCGTCTAGTACCACGCACAACATTTTAAATCATCACTATGCCAGTTGCAAGTCATTTTTACTTGACCTTATTACCACCCCATTCAACTACGGAGAAGCCGCTTCTTGAAGCTCCGCTTATATCCTGCGGAAGGATCTTTACCTCTTTTTCTGATGGATACCAGGCCATAAATACACGGATCACCGAGTCGGGCCTCGGTGTAACTTCAAGCTTGGCATTATTCGTATATGCTCCCTCCTGGAAGCTGATGACATTGTACTTGTTGTCCTTCATCATCGGCAGCCAGTAGCTGATAAATGCTGAGGTCTCACTGTCGTTAAGCCCAAGATAAGGAAGCTTGGATTTAAGGAAGTCTTCTGTCTCAGATCCCTTTATGCAGAATCCCGAATAGAAATCATACTGATTATTGGGATTGCCCTCCCAGAAAAGGTACCCGTACGTCTTGTCATCAAGTGTGATCTGACCGTTTGAATTTGCTGTTACGCTCCAGCCGTTCTCAATATTAAATGCCGGATCAAGAGTGGTCAAAGTGCCGTTGTAGTCAAGCTTTACCGTAATCTGTGTTGCATCCTGCTGCGGATACAGATAAATGACCGGCTTAAGATCCTGTCCGGTATCATTGGTCTGCTCATTGGAACAGCCCACCACCGCAGTCATAAGTAAAACTGCAATTATTCCAAAAATAGAGCTCTTCTTCATAGACACCACCTCCAATCGGCTTTTGTCCCTAATAATATTATAAGACCTACTAACCGATTGTGCGATAGATTTTAGTCTAATTTTAGAATCATTTTAAGAACTCTTTCTGCGGATTTTTCAAGATCTTTACGCTTAATCGTTTTCTTTTCCAAAGCTTCCAAAAGCTGCTCTGTATATCCACAACCCATCTTGATATCGTTGCCTGCAAGAACCTCTTTGTAGTGCTCTCCATAGCCCCACCAGTCACTGACAACAACACCGTCAAAGCCCCACTCATCGCGAAGTATTCCTGTTAAAAGATCTTTCGACTCAGAAGCTCTCTGTCCGTTGATGATATTGTAAGAAGACATGATGCTCCATGGCTCAGCTTCTTTTACAATTATCTCAAAAGCTTTTAAGTAGATCTCTCTTATAGCTCTCTCGGATGCCCTTGAATCGCTGGCCTTTCTGTTGGATTCCTTGTTGTTAAGGGCAAAGTGTTTGGGTGTTGCGATTATGTTGTTGCTCTGGATACCGCGAACCATAGCTGCTGCCTGCTTTCCTGCAAGGAAAGGATCCTCTGAGTAATACTCAAAGTTTCTTCCACAGAGAGGACTTCTGTGGATGTTCACAGCAGGTGTAAGCCATGCTGCGAAGTTGCACTCTTTTGCCTCTTCTCCTCCTGCAACACCTACTCTGTAGCAGATATCCTCATTCCAGGTGCAGGATAAAAGTGTTGAACATGGGAAAGCTGTTGTGGAAACGCCAACTTCCGGCGCAATACGCACTCCTGCAGGGCCGTCACAGGTCTGGGCTGAAGGAACACCTACTTCCGGAAGGTTTCCATAACCAAATGTATTTGCCATTCCTGTGTTTGGCTGACCGCCAAGAAGACTGGCAAGCTGCTCATTGCTGAGATTACTCATAAAATCCTCAAGGGAAATTTTACACTTTGCAACATCCACAAAGGTTTTGGGATCGCTATCACTCTTTTCCCAAATAATCTCTGTTCTCTCCTGAGGTCTAACTGAAGGGAATTTACATACATGCTCCTGCCAGTTCTTTTCCCTTGGGAAAATAGAGACATATGTATCAACAGGCTTTGTCTGCGGAAGTTCCTCAAAGCTTCCGTCAGAAAGCATGCGCTTTTTGAGTGATGTGGGAACAAGCTTATTTGTAACCTGCTCTACTACTGTATTCTTTGAAAGTGAATATACATAATCAAGCTTTCTTACATCTCTTACGCTGGTTCCTACAAAAAATCTGTAATCGCCCTTTTCCAGAACCCACGCAGCCTTCTTTACCTTTCCAAGGTCGTCGTAGGATGCCATGTCTTCCATCATAAGAGCTATTGTTACTCTCTGTGTTTCTCCCGGCTTAAGGAGACGAGTCTTTACATAACCGCCAAGAACCTTTGCAGGCTTACCGAGTTTGCCCTGTGGTGCGCTGTAATAGAGCTGCACTACTTCTTTTCCCGGAATGTTTCCGATATTTGTTACAGACGCGCTTACAACAATGCCATCTGCCAACTCCTCTGCCTTTGAGCTTTTTTTCTTTGAAGCTTTTGCTTCCCTGACATCTGCTTTGGCGTCTATGGTAAAGGCTTCTGCCTTGCAGTCCTCGAGAAGGAACGTGGTATATGAAAGTCCGAAACCGAATGGATAATTAACTTTCTTGGCAGCACCGGGGATTGTCTCGAAATAACGATATCCTACGTAGATATCCTCTGTATAATCCACGTATTCATCATCTTCATGGAAGCCCTCTGTTGAAGGGTAATCCTCAAGCTTCGCTGCAAAGGTATCCGAAAGTTTTCCTGATGGATTGACTTTTCCCAAAAGAATCTTGGCTGCTGCCAGACCGCCTTCTATTCCGCCCTGCCATGCCATAAGCACTGAAGAAATATCATCATTGTCCTTGAACCAGGTTGTATCCACAACTCCGCCGACATTCATTACAACAATGACCTTGGAGAAGTTCTCGCTTACCTGCCTGACCATTTTTTTCTCAGCATTTGTAAGATAAAAATCGCCATGGTCAAAGACCTTGTTTCCCATCTCAACAAGGTTCTCTCCTTCGCATTTGATCTTCCTGTCTACTCCCGCTACTTTTCTGTCCCAGCCTTCTCCTGAAAATCTGCTGATGGAAATGATCGCAGTGTCTGTAAATGCAGCTGCGTCAGAAAGAATATCATCGGGAAGTGCAGGCTCTTTTAACATTCCGGCAGGAACACCCTGCTCATACTGCGCATTCACGTAATCTTTATAAAACTTGACACTCTTGTCATAAATTGAAATATCACCGGAGAACTCGGAAAGTCCCTCGTAAAGATTTCTTATATAAGGAACGGTAACATCTCCGCTTCCACCGCCACCTTTTACATAGTCAAAAGTTCCCTTTCCAAAAAGAGCTACTCTGGTGCCTTTCTTTATAGGAAGAGTCTCTCCCTCATTCTTAAGAAGTACCATGCCCTCACATGCCGCTTCGCAGGACAGTTCAATATGCTCCTTGCTTGCTGTTACATAGGTTCTGTTCTCACCCAGAGGAAGATTTGGTGTATATTTAATTCTTGCCCATTTTTCCATAAGTTCTCCATTCTGCCATCGAAGGCTCATTATTCTCATAAAAAGGCATTTCAATATGTTCCCATTATACAGTGATTTGCCCGAAAAGATATACATTGTGCAAAATAATTATTTCTAAAAAAAACATTAATTCCGTGAAAAACTGAGGTACCACTAATTGCAATTCTGTGTTACAGTAATATTGCATTCAAAATAGTTTCCGGCGTCCTCATCGAGGACAAATCTCCGAAAGAAAGGAAGGTGGTTTTAATGAAGTCAGATACACATTTATGCAGTAGTGATTCTGCTCCCGGTCGAAGTACCATGCCAAAAACCACCAACTTAATAAGAGGAGATTTAAAAAATGGAATTACAAGAAGAAAAGACTCTCGCTGAAACTCTTCAGGAGCTTCTTGAGTCCAGGCAATACACTCTGCTTCGCCAGACCATCTCAGAGATGAACACTGTAGATATCGCTACTGCAATGGGTGAGATGAAGGAGGAGGATTCTCTTAAGATGTTCAGGATCCTTCCCAAGGACATGGCTGCAGATGTTTTTGCTGACCTGGAACTGGATAACCAGCAGTATATTATCCGTTCACTGTCTGACCGAGAAGCATCCAACATTATCGACAATCTGATGGCCGATGACGCTACGGACCTTTTGGAGGAAATGCCTGCAAACGTTGTAAAGCGTATCCTGGCCAATGCAAGCCCTGAGACAAGAGCTGATATCAATCATCTTCTCCGCTACCCCGAAGATTCCGCCGGTTCAATAATGACGGTGGAGTATGTGGATCTGCGTGAGGATATGACTGTGGCAGATGCGATCGAACGCATCCGAAAAAAGGGTGTAGACTCAGAGACTATCAATATCTGCTACGTTGTAACAAGGCAAAAGATTCTGGTAGGTACCGTGGCTCTTCGTTATCTTCTCATCATGAAGCCCGAAGAGATCATTGGCGACATCATGAACACCAATGTCATCAGCATCAACACCATGACCGACCAGGAAGAAGCTGCCAGAATGTTCCAGAAATACGGCTTCACAGCTATGCCCGTTGTGGACAATGAGACCCGTATGGTTGGTATCATCACCATCGATGACGTTGTGGACATCCTGGAAGAAGAGGCTACCGAGGATATTGAGAAGATGGCTGCTATCGTGCCATCCGACAAGCCCTATCCAAAGGTTGGAATTTTTGAGACCTACAAAAACCGCATACCCTGGCTGTTATTCCTCATGGTAAGTGCCACCTTTACAGGAGCAATCATCACAGGATTTGAGGATGCTTTATCAGCATACGTTGTGCTTACAGCTTATATTCCGATGCTGATGGATACAGGCGGTAACGCAGGCGGACAGGCAAGCGTTTCAATCATCCGTGCTCTCTCACTAAAAGAGATCGAGTTTTCGGATATTTTCAAGATAATATGGAAAGAGGTTCGGGTTGCCGTGCTTTGCGGTCTTACTCTTTCAGCTGCCAACTTCCTAAAGCTTTTGTTCTTTGACAAGATTGCCATATCGGTTGCCGCAGTAATCTGCCTGACGCTTCTTATTGTTGTGTCCATCGCAAAACTCGTGGGCTGCTGCCTTCCTATGCTGGCTTCCAAAGTCGGCTTCGACCCGGCAGTTATGGCAAGCCCGTTTATCACAACAATCGTAGATGCACTGTCGCTTTTGGTTTACTTTAACATCGCAACACATATGCTGCATCTGGCGGTGTAGATAAATTGGCGGAGGGTTTTGATTCCCTCCGCCAAATTCTTTTTCATTTCTATTTTTGACAATACCGATATACTCTTGTTTCATAGGGACGCAGATACCCTTTCTTTAACTCAAACTCACTAAGCTCCTGCTCGATGGGGCCAAGAATCCCGCCGTAGTTTATGGGTTTCTTTGGGTAATTGCACAGCACCAGTTCCCCGTGACGTCCGGCAAATTTCTTGGGCTTATGAGCTTTTTGAGGAAACCTTGAAAAAGAGCAAATGATAAGAAAGCTCTCTCCATCAAGGCTTCTTTCGTACATATAAATATTGGGATCCTTAGGGAAATACTCTTTATACTCGCCGTAAATCAGAGTCTTTGAACTCTTTCGAAGGGCCAGGCATTTCCTGTAGAAGTTCAGGATACTATTCTCGTCCGATTCCTCTTTTTCCACATTCACTCTCTTGTAATTGGGATTAACATAGAACCAGGGCGTAGTCTCTGAAAATCCGGCATGCTCTGATGAATTCCACTGCATGGGTGTTCTTGCGGAATCCCTGCTGGATAGGTGAATCCTGTGAAGGCGCCGCTCCGGATCTTCCTTTAGATGATAGGTATTGTAATTGGTAATTGACGAAACATCTACGTACTGGTCGATAGACATTAGCTTAATGTTGGTCATACCAATTTCCTGCCCCTGATAGATAAAGGGAGTTCCCTTTTGAAAAATATAGCTGGCTGCCAGCATTGTTCCGCTTTCTCTCCTGAAGTGCTCACTGCCATATCTGCTAATGATGCGAGGATGATCGTGGTTCTCAAGATACAGTGCATTCCAGCCTTTATCGGCAAGAGCATACTGCCACTTTGAAAAAGCCTTTTTGAGCTTCACAAGAGAAAACGGCCTGTGCAGATACTCTGTGTAAAAACAGTCCGCCATCATATGGTCAAAAGAAAACATCATGTCCAGGGACTTTGTGGGTCCCGTAAGATAATTCATGGCCGACTTTACAGTGGTCATAGGGCCTTCGCCCAGCTGAAAACAGTCATATTCATCGCAGACCTTTCTGAATTCAGCCAGGTACTCGTGAATATGCGGACCATCCTTATAGCTCGACATGCCCTTAGCCGCAGGCAAAAGAGGCAGTCCATCCGGAAGTCCCTCTTTTTTGGAAATAAAATTTATGACGTCCTCTCTGAATCCGTCAACGCCCATGTCCAGCCAAAAGCGCATAATGTCCTTAACTTCTTCCCTGACCTTTGGATTGTCCATATTAAGGTCAGGCTGCTTCTTGGCAAAAATATGGAGATAGTACTGGCCTCTCTCCCTGACATATTCCCAGGCCTGCCCTTCAAAAAGACTGTCCCAGTTGTTGGGCTTATCTCTCCAGATATAGTAATCGCTGTAGGGATTGTCCTTTCCCTTTTTGCTCTCAATAAACCAGGGATGCTCATCGGATGTATGGTTTATTACAAGGTCCATTATCACCTTAAGTCCCAGCTCGTGGGCTCTTTTAAGGACCTTTTTAAACTGATCAAGATCACCATAGTCCGGATGAATGTCTTTATAATCTGAAATATCGTAGCCAAAGTCCGCATTGGGAGAAGGGTATATCGGAGAAAACCAGATTCCGTCTACCCCAAGAGATTTTATATAATCCAGCTTGTCATAGACGCCGTAGAGATCGCCTATTCCATCGCCATCTCCATCTGCAAAGCTTCGTATCCAGATCTGGTAAAAGCTCATCTCCTTGTACCAGTCATGGTTTCTTTTTTCAGAATGAACATCTGTCATAGAGTTTTCATCCCCTTTCCATGCTACATTTAGAGGCATCCGTGAATCAAAAATTATTTTATGCATCAGTCAAATCTATCCGACAAATTATCTTTTATTTTCTCAAGATTACCGGAAACCTTGTCTCTTAATTCATTCATATTATTGCTGAGCTTATCCAGGCCCTCATTAATATTGCCTCGTATCTTCTCAACTTCTACAGACACATCTTCTTTCAGCTCTTCATAGTTATCACGCATGCCTTCCCGGAACTCATAGTAGCCTGCCTTCATGCCATCATGCATCTCTTTTGGAATATCCACGAAGACCTTCTGGGTTCCATTAAGGATCGTGGCTGCGGAGTTCATGAGGTACTCAAAGCTCTGATGCTTGCGAATTCCAAGCTCGCCGGAAACCGCCATTTCGTGAATCTCTTTGTATCTGTCATAGGCAAGGCGCACGGCTTGATCCCAGGAAATATAGATTTCATCCATGGCATTTTGCCCCACCCGGTGAAGGTGGTCCAAATCGCCCGAAATCTCCTTCAGAAGCTGCGCCATAGACTCTGCATTTTCTTCAATCATAAAGCCGTTTCGTCCATGAGTTATGCCTTCTGCCGCGCAGGAATTCTTTATCAGCACGCTTGCAAGACCACAGGCTGCTGCCTCTCTTACAACGATTCCATTGGTATCGTATGTAGATGGGAAAAGAAACAGATCCGCCCTGGTATTCCAGGCACGAAGCTTCTCTCTGTCGTGGACAGGGCCTGTAAAGATAACCTTGGGTTCTATGCCATAATCTCTTACAGTGTTCTGCATTTCCTCGGCATCGGCGCCGCCACCGACAAAGACCATACGGAAATCAACTCCGCTCTGATCAAGCTTTTTCATGGCGTCCACGATTATCGGCAGTCCTTTATATTTCATAAGTCGTCCCACAAAAAGAAACAGCGGAACTCCCACAGGTATGTCATAGGCAACATTCAGCTCTTTTACCGCGTTCTCCGAGGCTCTTCCCTTCGGAAAGTCCACGCCGTTTGGCATCACGCGCAGCTCCCCTTCATAGCCGAGAGATCGAAGGTTTTCACCTGCTCCTTCCGAGACAACCCATACATCATCGCAGGCCTCTATATTGCTGATCATGGCCTTGATAGCCTCTTTTTTAAGGATTCCCTCTCCGACAGCCCTCGCAATATCCACGTCAAACTTAGTGTGGTAGGTAAAGATTACAGGGGCCCCGGTCTCTTTTCTCAGTATCCTTGCCATTACTGTTGAGGCTGCAGGACAGTGGGTATGGATTATGTCAGGCTTCAGCTCCGCCATTTGCGCGATTTCTCTGATCGACAGCGGATATCCTGTTCTGTAGCCCTTTACAAAATCCGTTGTATCAAAGCTCGGATAAGCCACAACCTTGTAGGGATAGCCATCATAACTGACATCCGGGTAGCGCGGAGTTCCCACAATGACATTTGACTCAAGCTCATTGGTAAGGACACTTCCATAGTTCATTACAACGTTTGCAACGCCGTCAATCACCGGCGGAAATGAATCATTCAAAAGACATATATTCATGAAATATGCTCCTATCTTAACCCTTTCAAGCTTATTTTTTCCCTTAGCTCTTTATTGCCCAGCGCATCTTGGTGGACTTACTGCGGGGATTTAATCTGCACTCCTCAGCAGAGGGACGAATGACGTCACTGGCCACATCACTGTATACTCCTGCTTTATATAATTCCTTAAAAGACTTCTTTACAAGCCTGTCCTCTCCTGAATGGAAGGTGAGTATTGCAACTCTTCCGCCCGGATTTAATATGCCTGGGAGTTTTTCCAGAAACTTATAGAGAACCTCAAACTCGCTGTTAACATCTATTCGAAGGGCCTGGAAGACTCTGGCACAGCTCTTTTTAATAGCCTGATCCTTTTCTTCCTTGGGAAGCTTCCACAGGGCATTTTCAATCGCCGCCCTGAGTGCCGTTGTGGTGTCCATGGGGTCTCCCTTTTTCATCAGGGAAAAGACCTTGTCTGCAATTTCCTGCGCATAAGGCTCATCCGAGTTTTCTACCATCATTCCGATAAACTCTTCTTTTGTTATGGCATGAAGCCTTTCTGCTGCCGATTCTCCGTGTTCCGGATCAAGCCTAAGATCCAGCGGCCCGTCAATCTTATAGGAAAAGCCTCGTTCAGGATCGTCTATCTGCATGGAAGATACTCCAAGATCCGCCAGAACAAAGTCAAACTTTCCCGCTTCTTCTGAGACCTTGTCAATCTCAGCAAAGTTTATCAGCCTGAACCTGAAGTTGTCCTCTGTATAGCCAAAAGAGCGAAGTCTCTCCACCGTCTTTTTTGATTCGATAGGGTCAACGTCAAGGCCGTAGATGCAGCCGTCGCCCTTTAGCTGCTCAAGCATTTTCCTGGTATGTCCGCCATAACCAAGGGTACAGTCCAGCCCCTGCTGCCCCGGCTGTATGTTAAGGAAATCCAATATTTCTTTTACCATGATGGAAATATGCATTCCGGCAGGCGTTGAGCCCTTCGATATGACATGAGCCACAGTATCCGCATATTTCTCAGGATTCTGTTCCTTGTATTTTTCTTCAAATTTCTTTGGGTATTTGCCTGAGTAATGAACTCTGCGCTTGTGCTGTTTTTCTTCCAATGTTCTTCTCCATGTTTTCTAAGCTTTTGGATTATCTAGCCATACATACTTCACAACATATATTATAGCGACTTTTAGCCCATTAATCACAAAAGCCCCTCTTCCTCCCATAATTAGGAAAAAGAAGGGCTCATAAGCTCTTTTATCCAATAAGAAGTACTGCTACATCATTTACATTTGTTCCTGTTGGACCTGTTATCACGAGGCCGTCTACAGCCTTAAGAGCATTGTAAGCATCATTGTTGTCAAGGAATGCTTTCAGGCTGATGCCTTTTTTCTCAAGGTCCAGAGCAGTGTCTCCGTCTGCATAGCCTCCTGCTGCATCTGTTGGTCCATCTGTGCCGTCACTGCCAACCGAGAATACTGCAACGTTTTGAACACCCGATATAAGGTTTGCAGCTGATAGCGCAATTTCCTGATTGCGTCCGCCTTTGCCTGTGCCCTTTAAGTGGACTACCGTTTCACCGCCGGCTATGTACGCAGTCTTTTTTCCCGGGCCTTTGTTGCTGAGAGCTATGCTTCCAAGGAAACTTCCTGCTTCTCTTGCCTCACAGCAGAGCATATCAGTCAGTATCACGGGTTCATAGCCAAGCTCCTTGGCTGCATTTGCTGCTGCCCTGCACAGCTCTTTCACCGAGCCTGTTATTTGAGTAGATACGTTGGTAAGTTCCTTGGGTGTCTCCTGACTAAGAAGCTCACGCGCTTTATCTGAAAGCTTTAAGCTATACCTCTCGGAAATCTCAATGGCCTGGGCGCAGGTAGAAGTGTCAGGTACCGCAGGGCCACTTGCTATCATGTCCAGCGGATCACCGATTATATCGCTGAGAACTATGCTAAAAACCTTGGCCGGAGCTGCTGCCTGCGCAAATCTTCCTCCTTTAACCGAGCTTAGGCGCTTTCTGATCGTGTTTATCTCCACGATATCTGCGCCGGATGCAAGAAGCTGTTTGGTTATGTCCTGAAGTTCCTCTCCCGGAATCAGCGGCGACTCAAAAAGTGCACTGCCACCTCCCGACAAAAGAAACAGCACTGTGTCGTTTTCTCCCAGAGGCTCTACCATCTCAAGAGCCCTCTTCGTGGCGCTAAAGCTGTTTTCATCAGGAACAGGATGTCCCGCTTCATAACACTCAATGCCGGGAATCTCACCTTTTACATGCTCGTATTTGGTTACGACTATACCTGCGTCAATCTTGTCCAGTTCCTGCCTTGCTGCAGCGGCCATCTGCCATGCAGCCTTTCCTGCAGCCACAAGTACGGTCTTCCCTGATGAAGGCTTAAAGCCTTGCAAAGCTCTTTTAACTGCCTCGTCCGGAAGTACCGCCTTTATGGACTCTTCTATAATTCTGTCCGCGTCTTTTCTCAATACAGTATTCATTGTAAACTCCTAAACGGCATTAGTGGAATATGAGACTCAGTAATGCAATCTCGATGATTGAAGCAACACCCATTATGAGAGATGCAACTGTCCAGGTCTTGTAACCTCTATCCGGAGACATGGCACCAAAGTTTGTAACAACCCAGTAGTAGGAGTCATTAGCGTGTGAAACTGTCATAGCGCCTGCTCCGATTGCCATGCAGACAAGTGTTACCTGTATAGGTGATGTGAATCCAAGAACAGGAAGGAGCGGTGCAACAATGCCTGCTGTGGTTGTGAGCGCAACTGTTGATGATCCCTGAGCTGATTTCAGTATTGCAGCTAAGAGGAATGGGAAGAAAATGCCCATTGCAGAAAGAACTGTTGCATGCTCTGAGATGTAGTTGACCATATCTGATGAAGCTATAACCTTGCCCAGAACTCCGCCTGCAGCTGTAACGAACAGGATAGGTCCCACTGTCTTAAGTGTCTCATTGCAGATATCGTAGAACTTATCCATCTTGCCTGCACCTGATAGCTGAACAACTGCAAAAACAGTACCAACAGTAAGAGCTATGATAGGTGTTCCGAGGAATGTACAGAATCTTGCGAAACCGCCTGACATCTTTGCCATTGAAACAATTGATGAGAGAGCCATAAGGATGATTGGAACAATGATAGGAGCCAGTGCCATAAAGCCGCTTGGAAGTTTGCCAAATTCAGCAACCAGCTGCTCATATGTCTTGGATGTCTGATCCTTATCTGCCTCATCATCAGCTTTTACCTTGCCGCCAATAAACTGTGCATAGAAGTATGCTGCGATAATAGGGAATATTGAGCACAATAAGCCGATTCCCATTACCATAAGGAGATTGTCACCTATGCCAAGAGTATTTGCTGCTGCGATAGGTCCCGGTGTAGGCGGTATAAATACATGAGATGTGAAAAGACCTGCTGCAAGGCCCACAGTCATAGCTACTGAAGAAGCTGCAGTTCTTTTTACAAGAGCTTTACGAATAGGATTGAGGATTACAAATCCGGAGTCGCAGAATACAGGGATTGAAACAACCCATCCCATGAGTTCTACAGCAAGAACAGGGTGCTTTTTACCAACGAGCTTTATCACTATATCAGCAAGCTTAAGTGCTGCTCCCGTCTGCTCGAGAATGCTTCCTATAAGTGCACCCAGGATGATTACAATACCGATTGAAGTAAATGTTCCGGAAAAGCCTTGTCCGATTACAGTTGCTATTCCAGCCTTTGTCGTGCCATCTTCAAGTTTGATGTCGGCGATCGGAATACCTGCCAGAAGCCCCAATATCAAAGAGATGCACATAATGGAAATGAAAGGATGAATCTTGAATTTGGAGATCATAACAATCATTAAAGCAATTGCAAGAACAAAGACGATAATTAATGGAAATCCAGTCATACACTTACCCTCCGTATAATATGAAATTTTAGAATACCTCCAACTATCTTTATTTTAGCTCAAAAAGTTATCGATATTGCATCCTTATTGACTAAAATAATCAACAAACTTTATTTATTGCTTTTGTGCACAATTCAATACGCTGAATTTATGGTATTATGTTAGATGTTTATTGAATCTTTTTCTAATGAAATGCATAGAATAGTGCACTTTTAGTCAGAACTGAATTATATATCTCATTTTAGCGAAAGGAAAAACATGGCTTACATTTACGAAACACATCTTCACACCATTGAAGGAAGCGCCTGCTCAGACGCTCCGGCAAAAGACTATATCGAGCACATGATGAAAATTGGATACAGCGGAATTATCGTAACCGATCACTTTTATAATGGAAATACTGCAGTTTCAAGAGAACTGCCCTGGTCAGAATGGGTAGAATTGTACTGTAAAGGATACGAGCATGCTCTTGAGGCTGCAAAGGGAAAAGATTTCACGGTTCTCTTCGGAATTGAATATAACTATGAAGGCGATGAATACCTGCTTTATGGAATAGACAGGCAGTGGCTTTTGGACCACCCTGATGTACTTTCTCTGTCAAGATCTGAGCTTTGTAAGGAATTGCACAAAGCCGGTGGCATCATGATTCAGGCGCACCCCTACAGAGAAAGAGGGTATCTCAAGGCCATCCACCTTGCTCCCAATGATGTGGACGGATGTGAAGGTTTTAACGCCGGAAATCCGGACTGGCAAAATGCACTGTGCTACCAGTACGGAAAAGAGCATGGTTTCCTTATGAGCGGTGGTTCTGACGTCCACCACCTTTCTACAAAATTTATGGGCGGCACAAGCTTTCCCTACAAGATAAATACAATTCAGGACTTTGTAAAAGCCTTTTTGGCAGGAGACGGAACAGCAGTGTACATGCGAGATATTGATGCTCCGGATGCAAAGTTTTTGCCTGTTCCCGAATGTCCTGAGCTTACCGATGTTACTGAAGGTCCGTACCTTCCTGTCATTTATCATTGAACTAAAAAAGTATGCGGCTATTTACTTTAGCTCCTAACGGCTAAAGTATTTGTCTGCTTTTTAATCATCATTTATGAGAGGATCCAATCCCGCCCATGCAGAGCTTTATTGAAGTTACATCCATTGATATACCCGAGCTGTCTATATTTCATGAATTGTCCGAGAATCAACTCTATCACTATAACGAGCCTGACCTTGGGCTTTTTATCGCTGAAAGTCCCAAGGTTATCGGACGTGCTCTGGATGCAGGATATGAGCCGGTTTCTCTTCTTTTGGAAAAAGAGCTTTCGGAAAAAGAAGCCTCAGAGATCATAGAGAGATGCCTTTCAATCGGCAGCAAGGACGGCGCATCTTCGGCAGTGCCGGTTTATGTTGCGGATTCTTCTATTCTCACTAAGATTACCGGATTTCATTTAACACGGGGCGTACTGTGCGCCATGAAAAGGAAACCCCTCGAGAGCGTTTCTGACCTTATCGCTCGTACAGAGGCTAAAAGAGTTGCTGTACTTGAGAATGTTACCAATCCCACTAACGCAGGAGCTATCGTTAGAAATGCTGCTGCCCTTGGAATGGACGCCATTCTTTTTACAAGCGGATGCACAGATCCGTTGTACCGCCGCGCAGCCAGAGTCAGCATGGGTACTGTATTTCAGGTGCCATGGACAATCATTTCCGATGAAGAAAGAATTTCCTGCCTTAAGGAACTTGGGTTTAAAACGGTTGCTCTTGCCCTTAGAAATGACACGAAAGTCATAGACGATCCGGAGCTAAAAGCTGCTGAAAAGATTGCTGTATTTCTAGGCGCTGAAGGCGACGGCCTCCTTCCGGAAACCATCGCCTCCTGTGATTACTGTGTAAAAATTCCAATGGCCCACGGTGTGGACTCACTTAACGTTGCTGCCTGCAGCGCCCTTGCATTCTGGGAGCTTGGCAGAAGATAAAATAAAAACCTTTAATAATCCACTTGCATGGCAAGTTTCTTTTTCCACTTACCTTTCATAAATCTTATGACACATCCGATGCCTGTAATGGCCCAGGTAAGCCCGTTCGTGTACCAGCATCCCCATAGACCAACTCCCGGAATTGCCATAAGCACAGTGGCAAATCCGATACGTCCCACCACTTCTATGATTCCGTTTATCAGCGCAAAGGCTGCATCTCCTACACCGTTAAGCATTCCTCTGAATACATAGATAAGTCCCAAGAAGAAGTAGAAGCAGCTGGTTATCCTGAGTCCTCTTGCACCAATCCTTATGGCCTCTTCATTCGGTGTAAAGAATCCAATGATATTCGCACTAAACAGATACATAACAGCGATCATAAGTCCACTGAAGATTGCAACCAAAAGAACGCTCTTTTTGCATCCGCTCTTTACTCTGTCGAGCTTTTTGGCCCCTGCATTTTGTCCCGCGAAAGTAGAGACTGCTGTTCCAAGAGATCCGAAAGGCTGCTGAACAAGCTGCTCAATTCGTCCTGTGGCTGTATACGCAGCCATTACATTACTTCCAAAGCTGTTTACAACGCGCTGGAGCGCAACACATGAAAAAGCAATAAGGGCATTTTGAAGCGCCAGTGGAATACCAAGCCTTATAGATTTATCAATGATATCCGTGTCTATCTTTCGATGGTTGGCGCTTATCTGCAAATAAGGATTTCTTTTTACCCCTACAGCAATTGAACCTATCATAGCTATGGTCTGGGAAAAGATAGTAGCAAGAGCCGCACCTGCAACGCCCATATGGAGCCCCACTACAGTCACAAGATCAAGTACAATATTTATGACACATGCTACCACCAGAAAGATCAGTGGCGTTTTGGAATCCCCAAGAGCCCTTAATATAGATGAGATCATGTTGTAACCTGCAACAAGGAATGTGGCACCACATACTATTCTCATATAAAGAAGTGCGTCATCCATGCACTCTTTTGGCGTATCCATCACAGTCAGTATCGGCCTTGCAAATACTACGCTTATAACGCTCATAAGAATTCCTGCCACAAGCGTAATAGTAATGGCATTTCCCACTATCTTTTTTACATATTCATCTTTTCCTGCACCAAAATTCTGGGAGATCATTATGCCAACACCGGCGCCCATACCCATGCATAATGAGAAAAACAGAAAATTGACACTTCCTACAGATCCTATCGCAGGCAGACCATATGGGCCTCCAAATTGTCCCACAATAATTGTATCTGCCAGATTGTAAAACTGCTGAAATAGATTTCCTAAGAGCATAGGAATTGTAAACTTGATCAAAAGAGCTATTTCGTTGCCTTTTGTCATGTCGGTAACGTATTTTTTACCCATAAATGAACATAAACTCCGTATTCTTTTATCCTCTGTTATTGTCCTCTTATTTCACTATAACATCCTTAATCACAAAAAGAAACGGGGTTGAAATTTGAGCAAAAAAAGGACAGCTATGCTATAAACATAACTGCCCTGATTATTAGTCGTGGTATTACTTGATATTACTAAATAGAAATATCAAAGTGCCTCGTGGCATGTACGAGCGATAACGTCGAGCTGCTGCTCCTTAGTAAGGTTAATGAACTTAACAGCATATCCGGATACACGGATAGTGAAGTTAGCATACTCAGGCTTCTCAGGATGCTCCATAGCATCGATAAGCTTGTCCTTACCAAATACGTTAACGTTAAGGTGGTGTGATCCCTGATCGAAATATCCATCAAGTACGTTAACGAGCTTGTTAGCTCTCTCCTCGTCGTTGTGACCAAGAGCGTTAGGGTTCATTGTCTGTGTATTTGAAATTCCATCAAGAGCGTACTCATAAGGAATCTTAGCAACAGAGTTAAGTGAAGCAAGAAGACCGTTCTTCTCAGCTCCATATGATGGTGATGCACCGGGAGCGAATGAAGCGTAAGCAGGTCTTCCGTCAGGTGTAGCACCTGTAGCCTTACCATAAACAACATTTGATGTGATTGTAAGGATTGATGTTGTAGGCTCAGAATCACGGTATGTGTGGTGCTTCTCGATCTTCTTCATGAATGTCTTAAGAAGCCATACAGCGATCTCATCTGCTCTCTCATCATCGTTACCGTATCTTGGGAAGTCACCCTCTACCTTGTAGTCGATAACAAGGCCTGACTCATCACGTACAGTTGTAACCTTTGCATACTTGATAGCTGAAAGTGAATCTACAACATGTGAGAAGCCTGCGATACCTGTAGCGAATGTACGTCTTACGTTTGTATCGATAAGAGCCATCTCAGCTGCTTCGTAGTAGTACTTGTCATGCATGTACTGGATAAGGTTGAGGATATTTACATAAAGTCCTGCAAGCCAATCCATCATGATGTCATACTTGTGCATAACTTCGTTGTAATCAAGAACCTCAGATGTGATAGGTGCCATCTCAGGTCCAACCTGCATGTGCTTGCCATCCTTTGTAAGGAACTTCTCATCCTTACCACCGTTGATAGCGTAAAGAAGGCACTTTGCAAGGTTTGCTCTTGCTCCGAAGAACTGCATCTCCTTACCTGTCTGTGTAGCTGATACGCAGCAGCAGATGCTGTAGTCATCGCCCCAGATAGGTCTCATAACATCATCGTTCTCATACTGGATAGAAGATGTTGTTACAGAAATCTTAGCTGCATACTTCTTGAAAGTTGCAGGAAGCTTTGATGTATAAAGAACAGTAAGGTTTGGCTCAGGTGAAGGTCCCATGTTCTCAAGTGTGTGAAGGAATCTGTAGTCGTTCTTTGTAACCATGTGACGACCATCCATTCCAAATCCGCCAACCTCAAGTGTAGCCCAAACAGGATCGCCTGAGAAAAGGTTGTTGTATGAAGGAATACGAGCAAACTTAACCATTCTGAACTTCATTGTCATGTGGTCGATAAGCTCCTGAGCCTCTTTCTCTGTAAGAGTTCCCTCTTTAAGATCTCTCTCGATATAGATATCAAGGAATGTTGAAACACGTCCAACAGACATAGCAGCACCGTTCTGAGTCTTGATAGCTGCAAGATATCCGAAGTAAAGCCACTGAACAGCCTCTTTAGCGTTCTTGGCAGGCTCAGAAATGTCGAAGCCGTAAACCTTAGCCATTTCCTTCATTCCCTTGAGAGCTCTAATCTGCTCTGAGATCTCTTCTCTCTGACGAATGATGTGGTCAAGCATTGTGCCGTCGCCGCAGTTGTCGTAATCTTCCATCTTCTTCTTGATAAGGTAGTCGATACCGTAAAGAGCTACTCTTCTGTAGTCGCCAACGATACGTCCACGTCCGTATGTATCAGGAAGACCTGTAACGATGTGGCTGTGTCTTGCTGCTCTCATCTCAGGTGTGTAAGCATCAAATACTGCCTGGTTGTGTGTCTTGTGGTACTCAGTGAAGATCTTGTGGAACTTCTCGTTGACCTTGTAGCCGTATGTCTCAGCAGCTTCCTCTGCCATCTTGATTCCGCCGTAAGGCATGAATGCTCTCTTAAGAGGCTTGTCTGTCTGAAGACCAACGATCTGCTCAAGATCCTTCATTGACTCATCGATATATCCGGGGCCATAAGCTGTAAGACTTGATACAACCTCAGTCTCGCACTCAAGAACGCCGCCCTTTTCACGCTCCTGCTTCTGCAGTTCCTGTAACTTGCCCCAAAGCTTGTTGGTAGCATCTGTTGCATCAGCAAGGAAGCTCTCATCTCCATCATAAGGTGTGTAGTTGTTCTGGATGAAATCTCTTACGTTAACATCATCCAGCCAGTGGGATCCTTTAAATCCTCTCCATGCTTCTTTCATAATACTTCTCCTTCTACATAAACAAAAATGTTTTGTTAAATTATTATCACTGTTTAATACCGTGGAATATCTTAGCAAAAAGAAAAATCCCAAACATTGATTGTAATCAAGTTTGAGATTTATTTCACAAAATGTACACATATATTTTTAGTTTATTTTTTTATTCCATTGAGAATCTCATACGCGTTGTCAACACGCTCTTTTGTAGGTGATTCCACGCCTTCAAGCTGATACTTTATTCCCAGAGCCTCGAACTTATGCTGTCCCATTGAGTGGTACGGAAGCACTTCAATTCTCTGTACATTAGAAAGTTTCTCAATAAACTCTCTTGTTCTTCTCAGATAATCATCATTATCTGTGATGCCCGGCACAAGTACATGTCTTATCCAGATAGGCTGTCCCACTTCGGAAAGATATTCAAAGCAGTCCCTGATATTATCATTAGGCTTTCCTGTGAGCTTTATATGCTCTTCTCTGTCGATATGCTTGATGTCAAGAAGCATAAGGTCTGTGTATTTCAGCAGTTCATTGAACTTTGAAAAGAACGGTTCGTTCCTCGTAAAAGGCTGAACAGCTGTATCTATGCAGGTGTTGATGCCTCTCTCTTTTGCCTTTTTGAAAAGCTCCAAAAGAAAATCAATCTGAAGAAGAGGCTCTCCTCCGCTTACGGTAATTCCGCCTTCCTCTCCCCAGTATCCGCGATATCTCTCAGCGAAATCAAGAATCTCATCTGCTGAGCGCATATCTTCCGAATTGTGATCCCATGTATCCGCATTATGGCAGTACTTGCATCTTAAGTCGCATCCTTTTAAAAAGACTATAAATCTTATTCCCGGTCCGTCAACGGAACCAAAGGTTTCTATTGAGTGAATTGCTCCCTTTACCATTAAATCTCCTTCTTACTGGGAAATATAAATCTCCCTGAGCGCATCTCTGTCTATGACCTTGATCCTGGCGTGTCCTCTTCTTGTTATAAGCCCAAGTTTCTCCATTTCCCGGAGCTTGCGGCTTACCGTTTCCATTCGAAGGTTAACACTGGCTGCAATGTCATCGAGTTTCAATACTATATCATCAGTGGCACTTCTGTCTACCCTGTACATTAAAAATCCTGCCAGACGAGCCATCGGATCTTTGGTGGAAAGCAGCATGTTTCTTTCGTTGGCGTCATGCAACTTTTTACTGAGAAGAATAATTGTGTTCATTGCGGCCGTCGGATCATTTACAACCTTTATGAAATCGTCCCTGTGTATCTGACAGATGGATGCATTTGTTAGGCATACAGCAGAATAAGGATAAATACTGCCGTCCAAAAACATTCCTTCCCAAATGATATCGTGATCTGCAAGAATCGTGATGATCTGCTCTCGTCCGACAGAGTCATATCTGCAGAGCTTTACTCTTCCCTTCCTGATGATACATATGGACTCTACAGAATCGCCTTCTCGGAAAAGATAACTGTTCTTCTTGAGGGTTTCATGAACCGAGTGTTCCATAAGACTCACCTGCGCATTTACGGGAAGTCCCTCGATAAGCGGAACGCTCTCTGTACAGAATCCGCCGCACTCTTCACAGATATTTAGACCGATGATACCGCGTTTTAGCTCCTCAGCCTGTCCGTCTCTGTTCTTATATATTCCGTTGTTTTTTACAGAATTTTGTACGCTCTTTTTTTCATTCATAGCATCTAAATCATTATGAAAACAGGTTTTTAGTTTCTGCTCCAAAGATAGCAGTAAGCCTGGGTTCTGGCTGCAAAAGGCTCGGTTTTCAAAAGCTTTTTTACCTCTTCTTTGGTATACCACCCTGGTTCTATCTCCTCAAGTGTGGAACTGCTCTTGGAAAAAGAGCCACCGGCTTTACCTACACAGCACACGTTCTTTTCGTTGGAAAATCCCACCGCGCTATAGCTCTCGCCGATCCAGTCATCAATACTGATAAGGTCAAGTCCTGTTTCCTCTTTAAGTTCTCGCCTTGCGCTCTCATCAGGTTCTTCTCCCGGATCGATAAGACCTGCCGGAAAATTGTAAACCCATGCTCCGGGAGCCATTCTGAATTCCTTGTTGATAAGTATCTTTTCCCCGGATTCATCATGCATTATGAGAACAACAGCATCCACCTTCTTGTTATGGATGTCTTCAAATCCCTTTAAATCGGGATTTCTGCTGATGATCTCGTAGACCTTCTCCTTGTCATCTTCGGTTCTGTAATGCAGGTCATAACGTGTTATAAAGGAGCCCTGCTCCTTCTTTTCTAAATATTCAAAAGTCATTTTAGATCGCTCCGTAAACTATCTGTCTGATTCCGCGAATGAAGCTGTAGTCACAGCCTCCTTCTATCTGCTGCATATAGATAACTATCAGTTCTTCGGTAGGATCCACAAAGAAGTAGGTTCCTGCCATTCCATCCCAGCCATATTCTCCGATACTGCCATTTGATGTCGCCAGTGACGGATCTGTCAGAATTCGGAAGTAATTACCATAGTTATATCCAATGCAGCTCTCCAGATCGAAAGCATCAAACTGCTGCGCTGTCAGCTGCGGTGATGTCATATAATCAAAAGTTTTTTTGCCGATGAGCTCTTTGCCGTGGTAGGAACCTTTGTTAAGAAGCATCTGCGCAAAGTGTGCATAGTCATTAGCTGTGGAGTACAGGCCATCGCCGCCCTTTTCAAACCACGGAAGTGATGTGGGATTCTCCATCTCCATACGCTGCCTCACATCGTCCTCTGCCCTGACTACTCTTCCGGTCTTGTCTCTTCTGTAAAGCACCGCCTGTCTGAAGGCCTTGCTCTCATCAATATAAAAACCTGTATCCTCCATATTAAGAGGTGTAAATATCTCTTTTTTCAGAAACTCTGAGTACTTCTTGCCGGTAATTACCTCTATTACACCGCCCATGATATCCGCAGAATGGCCGTATCTGTATCCGCATCCGGGCTCGAAAGCAAGATATCCTTCTGCCAGCTTGTTGCACACGTCTACATTTGATTTCAGGATCCCTGACTTTCTCTGTGTCTTGGCCTCCTTGTAGATCTTGGTCATTGAGCGCTCAGCTTCACCAAAATCTCCGGAATAAACTATTCCGGAAGTCATGTTCAAAAGGTCTTTTATTGTAATCGGGTTTCTTGCCCTTGTTATCCCCTCGGGCGATGCCACTTTGCAATCTGCAAAGGCCGGAAGATAATCCGAAACCTTACTCATAAGATCCAGCTCACCACGCTCATAAAGTATCATGGCTGCCACAGCTGTGATGGGCTTTGTCATACTGAAAATTCTGTAGATGCTGTCCTCACGATCCGGCTCATAATGGTTTTCGTAAACTCTTTTTCCTTTATGCTCAACCACAATGGTTGCACCTTGAAGTTTGCCCTTTTCGCGCTGGTTTTCAATAAGTGTATCCAATCTGCCAAGCTTTCTGATATTCATAACAGTCTTTTTCCCTTCAAATTTCTCTTTAATCGCAAAAACTGTGAGAGCCCATCTGCCCTCACAGCTTATATTTTACATTAAAATTTAACCGAAGGAAGCATATACTTTCTCTCGTAGAAGTCCACTGCCTTCTTGAAATCCTCGGTCTTGTCTGCCTTAAGAGTCTCAATATACCCGTGAGCATCGTACATATCATCGTTTACTTCGATGATTCCTACCGCAATGTTACTGCAGTGATCGGCAATTCTCTCATAATCGGTGCCGATATCGCTAAGATCAAATCCCTGCTCAATGGTACACTTGCCTTTGCGAAGACGCCTTACATGACGACGCTTTACCTCCATGTTGATGCCATCGATGGTCTCTTCCAATGGCTCAATATTCTTGGCAAGCACAACATCCTGGTTTTCAAAAGATGTAAGCGCAAGCTCCATGATCTCTTTTACCGCAGAAGCAAAAACATCCATCTCTGTCTGGGCTTTTGGCGAGAAGCTTCTCTTATTGTCAGACATTCCCTTTGCCTTCTGCATGATATTAAGGGCGTGATCGGAAATTCGCTCATAGTCAGTAATGCAGTGGAGAAGCAGCGATAATGTGTGGCTGTCCTCCGGTGAAAGGTGATGAGAATTTATCTTCATAAGATATGTTCCCAGCTGGTCCTCATATTTATCCACCTTTCTCTCAAGGTATTCAACCTCACCGGCTGTTTCTTCATTATATTCTGTTATAAGACCGATTGCCTTGTCCAAAGAGTCTTTTGACATAGTGGCCATTGTAATGGCTGCCTGTCTTGCCTGCTCAAGAGCAAACGGCGGATTGGAAAGGAAGCGAGGATCCAGTGTACGGATGCCCTGCTGTTCTTCCTGCTCCTTCTTCTCTTTCTCATCAATAGGAATTGTCTTAAGAGCAAGAGTTACAAGGAGCTGCGCAAATGGAAGCATAAGTGGTGTTGCCACAAGATTTATAAGTGTATGGATTCCGGCAATTCCCACCATACCAATCTCGTTGTCCATGAATGCAAAGTTCACTATGGAATGTAAGGTATAGAACAGGATCATAAAGGTTAATGCCTTGATCAGGTTGAAATACAAATGCATGAGAGCGGTTCTTTTACCATTCTTGTTGGCTCCCAGTGATGAAAGTATGGCTGTAATACAGGTTCCAACTTCCGCTCCTACTACAACGGGAATCGCCATGCTGTACTTGATCTTTACTGAAAGTGAAAGAGCCTGCAGAACACCGATGGTTCCTGCTGAACTCTGTATGATCATTGTAAATCCGATACCGATAAGAAAGCCCACGATCGGATTGGAGAAGGTTGTAAGGAATGCCTTGAAGGATTCAACTTCCTTAAGAGGTGACACCGCACCTGACATGGTCTGCATACCAAACATCAAAACCGAAAAGCCAAGAAGGATCGTGCCTATATTTTTCTTCTTGTCGCTTTTGGCGAACATATAAAATCCGATACCTATCAGTGCTAAAAATGGTGTAAATGATGCGGGTTTTAAAAGATTTATGACAAAGTTGTCACTGCTGATTGCATTTAATGATAAAAGCCAGGCTGTAAAAGTTGTACCAAGGTTAGCTCCGAGAATGATGCTGACCGCCTGCTTCAAAGTCATGATTCCTGAATTAACAAGACCGACAACCATTACGGTTGACGCAGATGATGACTGGACCAGCGCTGTTACTCCAACGCCGAACAGATATGCGATGAATGGGTGCTTAGTCACCTTCGCAAGGACGCTTTCGAGCTTACCTCCCGCCATTTTCGTAAGGCCGCCGCTCATTACATTCATTCCGTAAAGGAACATTGCAAGGCCACCCACTACTCCTGCGACTAAGCTGAACATTTCTATTGAACTCATTTTTCCTCCGTATAGACACTCTCCATTAAGAGTTTTCTCTTGCTCTTCATGCCTATTTCTTATTATTTCACCTATTTGCTACGTGTATATATTACAGTATCCTCCTAAAAATTACCATAAAAATTTTTTATCCCACCGGATTTAAGAAAAATATAAATCATATCTATTATTATATATTATAGCACTAAGAAAAATCTGACATATCTGCCATATTTTGCCTGTCCCATATTTACACGGTCAGTGCCGTTATATGCATGACCATATATGTTTTCCTCTACATCCACTTCATCTTTTTCTTCAAAGCCCAGTTTTTTACATAAGTGGATAGACACCTCATTCTCTTTTTTTACCAGAGTCTGAACGTGCTCGAGTCCCAGTATCTCTCTTCCGTACTCGAGAATTGCCCTGCAAGCTTCATATGCATATCCCTGTCTCTGATACTCTTTTCCCACCAGGAATCCAAGCTCGATCTGATCAAAACCGTTGCGGACAGAATACCCTGCTCTTCCTATTATTACATTGTCATCTGCTCTGACGAGAGTCCAGACCCCAAAGCCCATAAGCCCATACACCTTATCGATGTAATCCTTCTGATAACGCTTCTCATCCTCCGGATTTTCGAACAGGCCCTCCATATACCGCGTCATTTCGGGATCTTTGTAGAGCCTGTAAAACTCGTCCACATCTTCCACCGTTGTCTCACGGATGATCAGCCTGTCTGTTCTGATTACCTCCCAGGGCTCCCCGGCATAGCGCTGATACGCTTTTACAAAAGAGTCCATTTCAACTTCTTCTATATCTGAAAAAACAAACTTCAATCCTTTAAATTTTTCTTCCTTGTTTTTGTCATGAAGTATTCCGATGCAGTAAAAGCCTTTTTCTATAAGAGTCTGTGCATCCTGATTACTATCCGTTGCCACAAGGATTGTCGAACGCTCTTTTCCCTTATACCTGTCAAAAGAACTATCGCCATAAGTTACCACTTCCGACTCATAGCCCTGCGAAATTATATATTCAGCCGTTCGTTCAAACTGACCGGCAAAATCCTTATCTTCCAGCCATGTCTTGTTAATTGAAAAAATAACCTTTTTCAGCACATCGCGCCTCCAAAAAATAACCTTACAGATTCAGTATATCCCCAGCGCTTTATAATTCCAATTACCCGTTTGATATTATCTCTTATTTTTCTGCTTATAAACTAATTATAAAGTATATAAACACTGAATTAAGTATATAATAATATTAAGTAAAATATCATAAATGGCCATCATATATGATGATTTTTATGATTTTCTTACGATATATTATTATATAAGAAGAAACAAAAATTCAAAAATTGGGGGTACGATCATGCAGGAACGTAGAACAATCAACAGAGTAGAATTTCTGGCAAACAGTGTTATCGTTGACAAACAGACTCTTGCCAAATATTACGGACAGGTTAAAAACATCAGTCCCCTTGGCATCGCGATCACAGTAGATAAACGAATTCCCAACATGGTTGGCAGGGATATGATCGTTGTTGCGGAGACGATGATCATGTATTCAGAAGCTGTCAGAGAGGATAAAGAAGAGGGCAACAAAAAGACGGTTGCCTTTAAAGCAAGGAAATTTACGCCAGATGTTTTGCAATATCTTTTTGAAAACATAGGCGAAGACGAAGAAATCAGTAATTAAGGTGGAATTATAGCATTTTTTTGGTTCAGTTCTGTGAAGGAGAAAGGAGCTAAATTATGAAGATGAATGATGTTAAAAACAAAAAGGTTGTTTCCGCTTTGATGATTGGCATTTCAGCCATGATGGCACTGCAGACGCCTATCACAGCTTATGCCAGCGGCGATGGCTCAGAAGCACCGGCTCCGGATAATAGCTCAAGCGAAGCTCCCGCTCCGGCAACACAATCAGAACCACAGGCAGTACAGGACGCAGGCAACGCTGTAGCAGAAGCCAACGAAGCAATAGAAGCTTCCGTAGGTACTCAGACAGAGGCCGTTGAGACAAGCGTAGTAAAAGCAGTTGCTGCACAGGAAGTCGCAACACCTGAGGCACCGGCTCCGGATCCTGCAACACTCATCGAGGTGCAGGCAAACAGTGCTGCAGCTATAGCAGATGATGTAGCAAGTTCAGTGATTAGTGGCGCCGCTGAAATAGCTGCAGATACATCTCTACCAACTCCTAACGCAAACTCAACCGCGGAAATCAACAAGCTTGTTGATGCAGCTACCGAAGTTCAGAACGACACCGGCTTCGAAGATGGCGCAGCAAAGATGATTGAGGCAAAGCAAGATGCCCAGGAAGCAAGCGATGCCTACAAGGAAGCTGATGCACAGTTTGAAAAAGTTCAGAGCGAATCCAAGACAGCTCTTGAATCTTTGCAGCAGTATAGTGTTGCTGCAGAAAATATGTCAGAGGATGTTTCTTCCATAAAAGACACCGCTGATGATCTTCTTGATACCATCAATGACAATGCAAATAAGGACGATGTTGATGCGGCTTTCCAGAATATCAGCGCAATGATTGACCTCATCGATACCATAACCGATGAAAATGCAGCTGATGCTGACTTGGCTCAGGCCTGCAACGACCTGGCAACACTTGTTGAGAATGACGATGTTAAGACACTGGCTGCTGACATAAAACTCTATGATACCCTCAAGCAGAAATACGATGATGCTATAGCAGAACTTACTGCAGCAAACGAGAAGCTAAGCGATGCTGAAGACCTCTTTAACACCAAAGCTGACAGCGCACTTGCAGCCGCTCAGCAGGCTGAAGCTGATGTCACAGCTGCTAAAGATAAGGTTGATGCCCTTTCCGCTGCTCTTGCTAAGGTTGAGGGCGCCCTGAATGAGGAAGGTCAGGCTAAAAAGCTTGGCGATGCTAAGAAGACCAAAAACGGAATATGGGATTACTCAAGTTTCACTGATACTGAAAAAAGACGTGAAGTCATGATGAATGTAGTAGTGAATTACTACATTCCACAAATTCTTGGTGAGAACATCATTACTTCCAGTGAAGATCCCAATCTTATGCCAGACTGGAATCTTCACGATAATCCAGGCAAGAAGAACACTCCAATCTATACAGGAGCAGACAACCAAGAATACCACTACACCATGCTTACCTATCACTACTATGACGATGATGGTAACATTCAGACAGCTACAAGATATTTCAACTGGGACGGCTTAACCAAGGCTACCGACAGTTCTACCGGCGATTTTTGGTCGAATACAAATTCCAACAGCAAGGATGGTATGGTAATCTTTGAAAAGTCCGAAGAAGAGATTCTTGCCAACAAGTATCTTGAAGAAGTCTATGAAGCAAAATATGGTGACGATAATCCTTTGAAAAAGAATCAGGCCGCAATAAAGGCTGAGTCAATGAGTCATAACCTCACAGTATTTAAGTTTACTGATAAAGAGGGCAAAGAACAGATGATAAGCGGACTTGAGCTTAATACCCCTGAATACCTTGAAGAAAGAGGTATTACTAAGGATAGCAGCGGTGCTTATCACTTTACCGGTGAAGAAGCTGTACTTGATCTGACGGAGATAGTTCAGAACAATAATAACCTTCTCCACCAGGCTAATTGCCTGATTCTTGGAGGTGAACCTTCCGGTCAATTTGAGGATAAAATTAACAAACACACCAGAAGGCACGATGCTGCTGATTACAAAAATAACCAGCTCCCGACCAGCCGAATGATTTGGGAACATATCGATGCAGAAAACGCAAAGCTTGAAAGTGAAGGCCTTAACCCAGCCGAAGTCGAGAATACTATTGAAAAGAATCTTGCAAAGAGCGTAGCTAACAGCTTTGCTCTTCGTAGCTACATCGATACCGTTTCAGCTAATGCAAACGATGTATCATCTGTAGCAAAGAAGTACGAAGCATATTATTCAACAACCCAGAAGGCTAAGGTAGCTGCAGAAAAGGCTGAAGCAGAGGCCAAAGATCTTACAAATGCGATCACAAAGTTACAGGGTAATAAGACCAATAGAAATGCTCTTGCAACAACAGTTCTCGGAACTACTGATATCGCAACATACTTCAATCTTGGTATTACAGATGAAGCAGAGAAGGCAAGGCTCAATAGCCTTAGCGTAAATGCTCTCATTACAGAGCTGAACCAGCTAAGAGATGACGCTAATACAAAAGCAACACAGGCCAAGAAGACACTTGCTGATCTGAAGAATACAGATCTGAACGGCCTTAAGGCACAGATAGATGCAAGATTCCCGGCACCTACCGGTGGCGGCGGAGGCGGAACTTCAGGTGGTGGCGGCGCTACGACAGTTGATCCGGGCGTTACAACACCTACTACAGATCCAATAATCACAATTACTCCGGCAGCTACAACAATAACTCCAACATTTGCTACTATCGCTGATCAGGCAGCACCTACCGCTCCTAATCCTGCAGCTCCGGTTGTTAATCAGGCGGGTGGCGCAGGTGCAGCAATTGGTGGCGGAAACGCCGCTGGCGATATGGATGCTCAGGCTGATGCAGCTGATAATACAGCAATAATCGAAGAGGAAGAGGCTGCAAGAGCAGCAACTCCGGAAGTAGCTGTTGATGAGGCTAAACAGCCGGCTCCGGATCAGGCCTTTACAATCTTAGAAGAGGATTCCGCAAAGGCTGCAACCTTCGATGCAACAGAACCCGCAAAGAAGATGAGCTGGTGGTGGCTTCTTATCATAGCAATTCTCGGTGCAACAGGTAAAGAAATGTACAGAAGACACCTCGAGAAGGAAGAAGCGAAAAATAACGACAATAACAATCCAACCGACTTCTAAATAGCCTTCAAATAGAAAGCTCAAAAGCTCATTAAACCACAAGAACGGCACTGTACCTAGCGTACAGTGCCGTTCATAATTTGTTTACAATTAATTAAAAGAATGGTTACTCAGAATCATCTTTTAGACATATTGAGTTGTTAATATAATATTGTCAGATGAGTTAAGACAATACCAAATAAAA
>SVFZ01000050.1 GCA_015056585.1 Butyrivibrio sp.
CGAATCCGAACTGTGTCTGGAATGCAGGCCAGCACTTACCAGCGATACATACATATTTCTTGCCACCTCTGTGCTCTTCGATCCAGTCAAGAAGTGTAAGCTCATACTGAGCAAGCTTCTCAAGGATTTCAGGCTTCTTGTTACCAGCGCCAAGATCCTTCTCCATATCCTTAACAACATCAGCGATTCTAGCGTCGCCGGCATGCTTGTTGAATGCTTCGAAAAGATCAAGCTCTGAGTTCTCTTCGATCTCTGCACCCATGTTGTAGATCTGCTGAATAGGAGCGTTACAAGCAAGGAAGTTCATTGGACGAGGTCCGAAAGAAATAACCTTGAGGTTTGAAAGTCCATCAAGAGCTCTTGCGATAGGAACGAACTCGTTGATCATCTTAGCGCACTCATCAGCTGTTCCAACAGGATACTCAGGAATATAAGCCTTTACACCGCGAAGGTGAAGGTTGTAGCTGGCATTAAGCATACCACAGTAAGCATCGCCTCTGCCGTCGATAAGGTCATTCTGTGACTCCTCAGCAGCAGCACAGAACATTACAGGTCCATCGAACTTCTGAGCAAGAAGTGTCTCAGAAATTTCAGGTCCGAAGTTACCAAGATATACGCAAAGTGCGTTACATCCGGCCTTCTTTACATCCTCAAGAGCCTCAAGAGTCTGAGTCTCGCTCTCGATGATACAAACAGGGCACTCATAAAGGTCCTTGTCGTTAAAGTTCTTCTTGTAGGCTTCAACTAAAGCCTTTCTTCTGTTAATTGCAAGTGAAGCCGGGAAACAGTCACGGCTAACTGCAACGAGTCCAATTTTAACTTCTGGAATGTTAATCATAAAAAATCCCCTTTCCGTGCACATGCACAAAAAAATCTTTTCATTTATCCCAAGAGCAATCTGCTCTCATAGGTCAATCATTTGGGCCTTGCCAAGCTCAAATAATTTTCATTAAACAGTACAACTTTTTACTTGTACTGCTTTTTGACGTAACTAATTATCTGTCATTGATAATCGAATTACAACCCGCCAAAACGTAGAAAATCCTACATGAAAATTATTCAATTTGCTTGTAAGTTGTACGCAATTATTTTCGCCATCAATACAACTTCGCTACAATATACTATTCACAAAGCTGCATTAGTTTTTATTCTGCGATTGCGAAGTCTATGGCAACACACTTGTGGCCTGTGAGTTCTTCTGAACGGGCATCAGGCTGCTGTGTTCCCACATAAAGTCTGAAGTTCTTGGCAAATACAGCTCTCTCGCCTTCTTCGTTTACTGAAGTGAAAGCTCTCTCACCAATCTCAAGCTTAACCTCTGTCTGTCCGCCGGCAGGAACATGTACTCTCTTGAAGCCGCAAAGACTTGGATTTACTGTAGCAAACTCTGAATCCTGATCCTTGATATAGAGCTGTACAACTTCATCTGTATCTACCTTACCGTCGTTAACTACTGTTACGGTAACCTCTGCTCCTGTAGCCTTCTTGCCATCTTCATACTTAACGTTGAATTTATACTCAGGCTTAACATAGCAGTCACCATAAGTAAGTCCGTAACCGAATGGATAAAGAGGTGTTCCTGTAAAGAATCTGTATGTTCTGTTCTTCATTGAGTAATCTCTGAAGTCAGGAAGATCATCTGTACTTGCATAGAAAGTTACAGGAAGCTTTCCTGAAGGAGATACCTCGCCAAAGAGAATATCTACTACATCCTTGCCGCCTCTTGCTCCCGGATACCAAGCCTGGATTACAGCACTTGCATCCTCCTGAGCCTTGGAAAGGTTTATTGCACTACCTGCCATATTGATTACGATAGTAGGCTTACCTCTCTCAAGTACGCTGTAAAGAAGCTGCTTCTGGCAAAGAGGAAGCTCAAGAGAGATCTTGTCTCCTGATGCGAACTGGTTACCTGCATCACCCTCTTCACCCTCAAGGTTCTCATCAAGTCCCACAACAACCACAACAACATCTGAGTAATCAGCAACAGTCTGTGCCTCAGAAAGTCTGTCAGGAAGGTTAGGATCAGCAAGATTACTGATATTGTTCTTGAAGATATCTGAACCCTCTGAATAAAGGACGCGAACATCGTCGCCGACCTTATCCTGAATTGCCTCAAGAACTGTGATATATCTTGAAGATGTTCCGTGGTAGTTACCAACAAGTGAAAGTCTTGAGTCAGCATTAGGTCCGATAACACCGATAGTCTTGATCTTATCCTTATTAAGAGGAAGAAGTCCGTCATTCTTGAGAAGTACGATTGACTCTCTTGCTGCTCTGTGAGCAACATCAAGGTGATCCTTGCACTCAACTACTGTATATGGAATCTCATCAAATTCTGTCTTGTCGAACATACCAAGAAGGAATCTTGTTGTGAACAGTCTCTCACAGGAAGTTGTGATAAGGTCCTCTGAAAGGATTCCTGCTCTGTATGCATTCATGATCTTCTGATATGTACATCCGCAGTTAAGGTCGCATCCCATCTCAAGAGCCAGAGTAGCTGACTCCTCAGGACTTGATGTAACTTTGTGGTTCTCATGGAAGTCTTTTACAGCCCAGCAGTCTGAAACGAAGTGGCCCTCAAAGCCCCACTCGCCTCTGAGTTTATCAACCATGAGAGGTTTGTTTGCGCAGCATGGCTCTCCGTTAGTTCTGTTGTAAGCGCCCATAACTGCCTCAACACCAGCATCCTTTACACACATTTCAAATGCAGGAAGGTATGTCTCTTCAAGGTCCTTCTTAGATGCTTTTGCGTCAAAAAAGTGTCTGTCTCCCTCAGGACCTGAATGAACAGCGAAGTGCTTGGCACAAGCAGCTGCCTTCATATATTCGCCATCACCCTGTAATCCCTTGATGAAAGGAACTGCAAGTGTTCCTGTAAGGAACGGATCCTCTCCGTAGGTCTCATGGCCTCTTCCCCAGCGAGGGTCACGGAAAATATTAACGTTCGGGGACCAGAATGTAAGTCCCTTATAGATATCTCTGTCCTCTCTCTTGGACTGCTCATTGTACTTGGCACGTCCCTCTGTAGCAACCACTTTGCCGATCTCGCCCATAAGCTCTTCGTCAAAAGCAGCTGCAAGACCGATAGCCTGCGGGAACATTGTAGCTGTGCCGGCTCTGGCAACACCGTGAAGTGCCTCATTCCACCAGTTATATGCCGGAATTCCCAATCTATCGATGGCAGGTGCATCGTAGCGAAGCTGTGAAGCCTTCTCCTCAACTGTCATCTTAGCAACGAGCTCATGTGCACGCTTTCTTGCTTCTTCTCTGTTCATAAGATTCCCTTTCGTAAAAACTATTTGCAGCAATAGAATCGGATAATTCGAATAATTATTGCCTTGATCACATCATTTAGCATTTTCTATTTTCACATACGGGGCTACGCATTTCTTACCATATTTTGCCCTGATTGTCTTAATATTTGCGGCGCCTGAAAATAACAGGCAAATAGTGCGGATTATAAAATATCGTTTCCGAAAAATGCTGAATTTTATGCCATTCTTTCGTGCTAAGGTTCTATTGAAGTTTCATTTTGCATTTGTTAAAATCATAACTTGTATTAAACAGTACAAATTCATTAGCATCACGAAAATTGTTGAGGAGATATCAAATGTCATTTGAAGTCAGACACTTACAAAAAAAATTTGGGGACAAGGTAGCCGTCGAGGATCTTTCATTTGAACTGAAAAATCCCGGTGTCTATGCGCTTCTCGGGACAAACGGCGCCGGCAAATCAACCTCCATCCGTATGATACTCGGCATTCTTTCAAGAGATCACGGTGAGGTTTTATTTAACGGCGAAAACTTCGACACCCACAAGGTCAATGTGGGCTATCTTGCGGAAGAAAGAGGTCTTTATCCAAAATATCCGATCATGGACCAGCTTCTTTACTTTGCATCCCTCAAGGGATTATCCGCAGATACCTCCATGGAAAGAATAAAATACTGGGGAGAAAGACTGGAGGTTATGGAATATCTTTTCCCTGAGAGAAAAAAGGGCAAGAAGTTTAAGCCTACTCTCGCGGATCAGCTATCAAAAGGTAATCAGCAGAAGATCCAGCTTATGGCTGCTCTGATTTCAGATCCGGAATTCCTTATCCTTGACGAGCCGCTTTCAGGTCTGGATCCTGTCAATACCGAGCTTTTCAAAAGCGTTATCCATGAAGAGATTGACAAGAATAAATACATCATCATGTCATCCCACCAGATGCCTGTAATCGAGGAATTCTGTGAAGACATCACTATTCTCACAAGAGGAAAAGCAGTTGTCCACGGTAACCTCAACGAGATCAAAAAGTCCTACGGGCGCGTGAACCTTTTCGTAAAGTGCGACGAGGATATCTCTGACACTATAAAGACCCTTGGCATCAAGGTCGTAAACGACACTCCTGCCGGAATTCAAATGAGAGTCAGCAATGAGGCTGAAGCAGGTCATCTCCTTAAAGAGCTGACAAGTTCCAATAAGACTATCGTAAGATTCGAGCTCAGAGAGCCTTCACTTCACGAAATCTTTATTGAAAGCGTCGGCAAGGCAAATGATGCCGGCGATCAGAGCGAAGCAAACAATGCGCTTAAGGAGGCAGCAAGTGAATAAGAGTGATTTTAGAGGATTCAAACAGGTCTTTTTATTTGAATTCATGACAGGCGTCAAAAAGCCGGCATTTATTTCTTTGCTTGCAATAATGTGCGCTATGAGCCTATTTATCATGCCAATCATGACAATCGTCGAAAATATTAAGGGCGGCGACACCGACGACAATAAAACAGCTATTGAATCCGTATATATTTATGATGAAACAGGTCTGTCTTTAGACTATGGAGCATTTACCTCGTCCGAAGAATACTCGGAGGTTTCCTTTATAACAGATAACAAGATGACATATCAGGAGGCTGTCGAAGCCTTGAAAGATGGCTCCAATCGCAAAGATATCGTCATAGAGACAAAATATGACAGCGAAGATGGTTTTGATGTCACAATCCGTCATTCGGAAAAATCAGGCATCAAAGGCTCTGACCTCGATAAATTCGAAGAGGACTTTTCCGAATTTTTAAGAGATGAGATTTTAAAAGGCCTCGGAGTCAGCGACGAAAACTACGAGTATATGTCAAAAGAAATAAATATAACCATAATGAAGCCTTCAAAAGACGGCTCTTTTACTGAGGATACCTCAAGGCTTTCTATTAGTGATTATTTCATAATGCTGGGTGGCCTCATGGCTGTATTTATGCTCATCAACATGTCAGCAGGAAACGTATCTTCATCCATAGCAACAGAAAAATCTTCCAGAGTAATCGAATTTTTGCTTACAGGCACAAGGCCTCTGGCTTTATTATCCGGAAAAATAGCAGCAAGGCTTCTTGAAACACTTATCACAATCCTTGCATCCTATTCATGTTTTTTCCTTTCCCAGATAATATGCCTGCTATTAACAGCCTCTGATACCGTCACTGCAAGCACCGGCACTTCAGACAACCTGATTATGGTCTCTTCTTTCTGGGAGACAGTTACGCTTTCAAAGATGGTGCTTACTGTGTTGTACTTCCTTGCAGGCCTTGTTCTTTTCACCGTAATAGGCGCTGTTGCAGGAGCAAGTGTATCCAAACTTGAGGAATTACAGGATGCATTAAAGTTCTACAGCTTCCTGCTCATTATATGCCTGTATGCAGATCTTTTCCTCATAATGGGCATGTCAAACTCCGGCGGACTTGATGCCGGAATGAATTTACTTGCTTTGTTCCCGCTTACCGGGGCCTTTCTGACTCCTACGCTCATACTCACAGGAAAGATCAGCATAATGCTGGCAGTTGTAGCTCTTATTATCTTAATAGTTACCGCAGCTGCCACATTCATTTTTGCAGCAGCAATTTATGAGTCTATGCTTCTTTATCAGGGAAAGCGCCTGGGCATGAAAGATATAATCACACTTATGAAAAAGCAGGTGATCGCATGAAAAACTGGCATAAAATACTGAAATTCACTTTAAAACAGGCTTTAAGGAACAAAAAATACAGCTTGTCAACAGTCATCGTAGGAATAGTTATCCTGATAGCTGCAGCACTGACCAACATTTTGGTGTCTGGAGCCTTTGATGATGATTCACAGCAAAGTAATCTTAAAGTCGCATATATTATCAATAACACAGACCTGTCGCTGGATACATACAGCTTTATAGAAAAAAATCACGAGTATTACAGCGATCTTACCATCAATGAAGTAGTCGGCAAAAAAGCTGAGGATGTCGCATCAGATCCCGAAACTTTAGGAGAAAATGCTGCTTATTCTTTAGTACTTGAGATTACAGAAGAAAAAGAAAGCAGTGAACTTAAAGTTTTTATCCCCGCCGAGAGCACAATATCCGCCGATGAGGCTTATGACTTTACAAAAGAATTTTCAGAAACCGTTAAAAGTGCAAAGATCCAAAGCACCGGGCTTTCTGAAGACAAACTTAATATGGCCATCGGTGATATTAACATCACTAATCTCAAAGCAGAAGAAGCTGATGAAGAGGATGATTCATCCGTATTTACCTATATGGCTCCCATGATTGTCATGCTTATCCTGTATATGCTGATCATTTTCTATGGTCAGGCTATTGGTCAGGTTGTCAGCGCAGAAAAAACCTCAAAGCTAATGGAATACATCCTTACCCTTTCAGGTCCTTCCGGACTGATCTTCGGTAAAGTAACCGCCGTCTTCTGTGAAGCACTGATGCAGATAGCAATTTGGATTGCCTGCGGATTCCTGGGCCTTACGATGAGCAACGCCCTGATTGTAAATCTTACAGGTAAGACTGATAAAAATGTAATCTCAGAATTTATGAAGGCGCTGCCTGAAGGTGGTTTTTCCGATAGCTTTACAGTCATTCTGATCCTGGCAATAATTGCCCTGCTTATAGCATTTCTTTTCTATTGTTTTGTTTCTGCCCTGTTTGCTTCATTCTCGGCAACTGCAGAAGATGTGACACAGACCAACGCCATGTCTCTCATGGCGATGCTGTTCGGATTCATGGTATCTATGTATGTGCCATTGTTTACTGATAGCTCAAAGATAGGCATGCTGATCATCAGGATCATACCATTAACAGCAGCCTTCTCCCTTCCGGCAGATATCCTCTGCGGCCGCATCGGAGTCATAGAGTTTATACTCTATCTTATACTTTTGATAGTCTTCACTGTGCTGCTGGCTATCCTTACCGGAAGAGTATACAAGAACAGATTGTTTAAAAAAGGCACAAAGGGAATTTTCGCAGAGATTACCGCTGCAATTACCGGTAAAACATATGACAAAGCAGATGAGTCAGAAGAATCTGCCGGCGCTCCTTCAGACAGGGCTCTTGTGATCAGAAGCTATGAAAATCAGGACAAGGCTAGAAAAGCCTATACCGTTATCGGATTTGCTATTCTGGCATTTATTCTTGCCAACTATGCAATTGGCAATGGTCTTGTTGGAGGAGTCCTTGCAAAAATAGTGGCGGCAAGAAAGCACGCTGATCTAATGAGTGTTTACGAAGACACAACATTTGGAGCTGCGCTTAGCATCATTTCCTTGTATGTGATTTCATTTCCAATATGTGTTCTGGTAATGAAGTTTGCAAACGAATCTCGCCATACAATAAAAGCACACATTACTATGAATCAATACCTCAGAGCTATTTTTATGTGTTTCCCGGTTATGTACTTTCTTTCCTACCTCAGTAATTACCTGGCTGCCAGGTTATCCGGCGGGGAATCGGAAAACACTTTGGCTTCAGTAATCACAAGTAAAAACATTCTGGCAGTTATAATGGTTGCATTCCTTGCTCCGATATTTGAAGAGCTTATCTTCAGAAAACTTATAATGGACAGAACCCGTCGTTATGGCGAGCTTACTTCCATACTGCTCTCCTCGTTTTTATTTGGACTGGTCCACTCTAATGTTTATCAGATATTTTATGCCTTTGCTCTTGGCCTTATTCTGGGATATGTATACATGAGAACAGGGAATGTCATCCTCACCATCATAATGCATGTGGTAGTAAATTCCTCATCTTCTATCATATATCCTCTGATACCGGATCATTATATCTACTATGTATACATCATGTCAGCGCTTGGCATCATTTCAATCATATACACTCTTATAAAAAGAGATGTTAAGCTTGAACCGGCCAAGTATGAAGTTCAAAGAAGTGAATTGTCTTCCATCGCATTCTTTAACCCCGGTGTTCTGATCTTCAGTGCAGTAAGTATACTTATAATGATTTACAACTTTGTTGCTTCAATAGCATAACAAACGTGCGCCGCTAAGCGCACCACTAAAAAAGGCGCGGTTCCAATCGGAACTGCGCCCATTTTATTTATTTGACTTATAAAATTGTAATGCTCAGTATTTATGAAATACAGTCCATATTATGGAAGCATATCAGCGTCGCCGAAGTACTCAGCCCACTTCTCTGCTCTCTCATCCATGATAGCCTGTCCACCTGCTGAGAGGTAATCTGACATGTAGCTATCCCATGTTGAATCAAAGTCAGCTTCTGCTGCAACTACAGCATTGTCAAAGATCTGATCTCTCTTAGATGAAAGTGTATCACCAACACCTGCCTCAGCCTCGATAACACCAACGTTAACATTCTTAGGCTCAATACCGTCTGCCTTTGAAATCTTGTCTGCTGCGCTTACAAGCTCAGGATCTGCCTCAGCATAGCCATAAGCGATTGAAAGGTCAGCAAGCTTCTGATCACCAAAGTATGTTCCGTTACATGTGATTGTGTAGTCGATGTTCTTACCGGAGTTCTGGATTGCATCGCCTGTTGCTGCAATGATCTGGATAGCACCGGAATCAAGAACCTGGTGTGTAACACCCTCATCACCTGCCTGAAGGTACTTGATAACGTCAGGCTGTGAGATGTAATCAAGGTAAAGAAGTGATGCTAAAGGCTCATCGTTTGTTGTAGGGAAGAAGAGCTTTCTGTCACCAGCTGATGAATAGAGCCACTTAGAATACTTTCCGTCTGAGTTCTGGAAGCAGTCTACAGGAACAAACTTAGCGTCTTCGCCGATGTTTCTCTTAAGGTTAGCATTGATTGAATCTTCGCCGTTTCTGAATACATAATCCCAGTTGTGCTGGAATGCTCCAACGTAACCAGCCTTGATCATGTCGTCCTCAGTTGTGTCTCCGCTTCCGTAAAGAGCGAAATCTTTCCACATAAGGCCTGCATTGTACCACTTGTTAAGAAGTCTTACAGCTTCCTTTGTTGAAGCCTGTGTAACCATTCTGTCATCAAATCCGTTGATGTAGTACTCTTTGTCAGAGATCTTAGGATCCATGAAAGATGTGATAAGGTTAGAAGCTCTCCAACCGATATCATAGCTTGTTGAGAAAGGAACGAGCTTGGAAGCGTCCTTTCCAAGAAGAGTATCTGCGTTGTCTTTGAATGCTACGAGCATGTCCTCAAACTCCTGAGTTGTTGTAGGAGCTGCAAGGCCAAGCTTATCAAGCCAGTCCTGACGAACGAAAGTTACGATTCTCTGCTGTTCAGCTCTCTTTCCTTCAAGAGCCCAAACTTCACCTGTCTTAGGATCTTTATCCCAGAGCATGTTTGTCTCGCCAAGCCATCCCCAAAGATTTGGAAGATCAGCCTTATAAGTCTCGATCATCTCGCTAAGATCGATTACACCGCCCATCTGAGCATATGTAAGAACTGTAGGATAGCTGTATGTTACACAGATATCAGGAGCCTCACCGGCTGCAAGAAGGTTGTTGATGTCATCAACCTCTGTCCATCTTGGAACCTTTTTGAAAGTTACTTCTACATTATGCTCCTCAAGCATCCCCTTCTTGATGAACTCTGTGTAGATGTTGTTCTCAGGATCTGAACCACCGTCATTTCCTCTGTCGTAGATCTCAACTGTGATCTGTCTTGTCTCTGCAAACTTTCCGTCTGTAAGTTCTGATGCAACCTCAGGCTCAGCTGCAGCTTCTGTTGTCTCTGTTGCTGTCTCTGCCTGTGTATCCTGAGCAGGAGCAGCATCAGATGCAGGTGCTGTTGTGTCAGCGCCGCTGTTTGATGATCCGCAGGCTGCTACTGAAAGAGCCATTGCAGATGCAAGAAACATAGATAATACCTTTTTCTTCATAACCATTACCTCCGTTTTCATTATATGTGTAATCCCCTTAGGGCTGTTACCTTATCCACGGATTCAGATTAAAAATATCGTCACTCATAGTTCTGAACATTCCGACGAGCCAATTAAATTGTCTCGTCTCCATAGAACTAAAATCGTTCCTTATATTTTTAATCCGAATCCTTGTAAAACTTCACCACTTCCAAATACATTTATCACAATAATTCAACTTCGTGACAGTTCTCTTTTACTCCTTTACCGCGCCGAGAGTTACTCCGTGAATGAAGTACTTCTGAAGGAACGGATAAATGCACAGGATCGGAACTGTTGAGAACATTACTATTGCGGCCTTAAGTGAAGCTGAAAGACCGGGAGCTGAGAAGCCTTCCTGTGTAGCCACCTCAACCTGGTTGATATTATTAATGATGTTGTACAAAAGAAGCTGCAACGGATAGAACTTGTCATCTCTCATGTACATCAGGGCATCTGAATAGCCGTTCCATCTTCCTACTGCATAGAAGAGAGCCAGTGTAGCCATAACAGGCTTGGAAAGTGGAAGGTATATCTGCAAAAGGATAACGAAGAATGATGCTCCGTCGATCTCTGCAGACTCACGCAAGCTGTCAGGTATGCCATAGAAGAAGCTTCTCATGATGATCATGTTGTAAACACTAAGGACACCCGGGATAATAAGTACCAGCGGGTTACTTAAAAGGTGAAGCTTCTGCATAAGCAGGTAGTTAGGTATTGTTCCTGCATTGAAGAACATTGTAATTGTTATAAAAATGTTGATTGCCTTTCTTCCTCTCAGGTTCTCAAAGATAAGAGGGAAAGCGCACAGTGTTGTCATTGTAAGTGATAATAATGTACAAATGACTGTCAAAAACACTGTCCAGAAAAATGCTCTTATGTACTTAGGATCTTTAAGGACTGTTGTATATGCATTAAAGTTCAGGCCTTTAGGCAAAAGATATACTTCGTTTCTTACCAGGTAATCAACTCCGCTCAGGGACTTGGCAAGAAGGTTCAACATAGGGATTATGCACATCGCGCTTACAATAAGGCAGATGATGACAAATACAATATCCCACGCTTTATCAGCACTTGATTTTACTTTCATTTCTCTTTTTCCTCCCTTACCAGATTCCTCTCTCACCAAGCTTACGTGAGATGAAGTTTGCCATCAGCAGGAAGAACACACCAACTATAGACTGGAAAAGACCTACAGCGGTTGTCAGAGAGAACTGAAGTCCCTTGATACCTACTCGATATACGAATGTTGCAATAACGTCTGCCACACGCATTACCAGGTTGTTCTGGAAAGCGAATGGTCTGTCGAAACCACCGCCAAGGATGTTACCAAGGCTCATGATAAGAAGAACAACGATAGTAGGCTTGATACCCGGAAGGGTAATGTGCCACATCTTGCGGAATCTTCCGGCTCCGTCAACGGATGCTGCCTCGTAAAGCTCAGGGTTGATACCTGCAATAGATGCAAGATAAACGATTGATCCCCATCCGAAGTTCTGCCAGATACCAAATCCGATATAGCTTCCGATCCAGTGCGCTTCATCGTTAAGGAAAGGAATTGCATTGCCGCCAAGCTTCTGAATGATCATGTTCACAAGACCATCATTTGGTGCAAGAAGCTGGAGTGCCAAGCTGTAGATGATGACCCATGAAAGGAAATGGGGCATGTAAGCGATTGTCTGAACAACCTTCTTGTATCGTTTAAAGCAAAGTTCATTGATAACAAGAGCAAAAATAATTGGTGCAGGGAAGCCAAAGAACAGATCCAGCAAATTCAGTGTAAGTGTGTTTCTCAGTGCATATCTGAAATCGTTGTTCTTAAAGGCTTTGATAAAGAACTCAAATCCGTGGTTGCCTGCCAGTGGAAGCTCCCAGATACTCTTTACCAGACTGTACTTCTTAAATGCGATCTGTACATAGATCATCGGCGCATACTTGAATACCACCAGATAAAGAAGTGGTAAAAACAGCATAGCGTATAACTGCCAGTACTTTTTCATGTACACGCTAAACTTCTGCTTTGGACGCCCTGTAGCGTTTTTCTTCATTTCCATCCTCCCTTGTTCCCTTTGGTTTTAAAGTCCTCCCCAAGGACTATATACCTGCTATCTTTAACCCATCTTCCGGAAAAAGCTTAACCTTTATGAAGGATATAGCTTTCTCTTGGCCCGAGATACGAGTACGGAAGCTTAACACCATTCCTTACAAATATCAGCCTCTCTAAGATCATTCCCGGACTTATCGCATAGAACCTAAGTGCGTTTTCACCTTCTTTGCACTTAACTGCGACATTCACTTTTTTCACATTATCTCTGGCTTCATAAGCCCACTGCGGACTGCCGAAGAACGGTCTGTTGAGTTCCTTCACAGTATTTATAACAACCGGCTTTTCCCCATTCATTGAATAAGCCATATACTGTTTTGTATCAAAGATGACCGGCGTCGTAGGTGCCATTTCAAAGCACAACTCGTAGTCACCTTCACTTTCTGCAAAGAATCTGTATTCCACATAAGGCAAATCATTTTCCTTAAACGGAAGTTTCTTTGCATTATCCGATATTTCTTTTCCCTTTGAAAAATCAGTTGTGGAAGGAAAAAGCTTAACTGCGCTGCCATTTCTTCCATACGGCGTAAGGACTTTAAAGCCGCGGCCTGCCACATCCTTCTTGTCTGCAAAGTGCTCAGCTTCGATACAGATGTAGCCGTCATTTTCCATAAACAGATCCGGAACCACTTTGCCCGGAGCTACTTCTACTGTGACAACAGCCTTCGATACGCCCACATCTTCAACTGCAAAAGTTCCTGTTATCTTCTCATTCACAAGTCCTTTGTTTACAGAGAGCGTAATTCTCTCTCTGACCTTAACGTCCCCTTCCGTCTTGGAAAAAGAGAACCACTCGCAGTCAGAAGTTATCTTGAAATGAGAGGGCTTCTTGCCCGCTGCGATAAGATCAAACTCGATACTGTCAACATCCGGTCGAAGCATATCTTTCCAGGTCTGAGGGCGATTGCACCACTCAGTGCCCGTCATGTAGAACTCATCATCCTTGCGGGCAACCAGAAGTCTTGAACCGTTTGCTCCGTATACCAGGTGCCTTAGAGGGAATCTGTCGTCCTCCTCATTCCAGTTCACAAATCCTATGTGCTCGGATTTGCCAAAGCCCTTGTAATAGCCACCATCCACAGTCTCATACTCATCTATGAGCTCTGCGTCCCTGCTCACACAGGCATCTATAAGTGTTGCCACTTCATTGGCCTCTATGCGGTTCTGTCGTGCAAAAAGATCATTCTTACCTGCCAGGATCCACATCTTCATAAGGTTCGCTGTTCCGCAGGCCGGGAAGTAAAGGAGCGAAATGAATGCCGAAAGATCCTCATTGGCGATCTTCTTTTTAAGGGCTCCGGCCTCCTTTAAAATTCCGTCAGAGATCTCCAGTATCCTGTCTGCCTCGCCAAAATGAAGCGGGTGATATACATTGTCATTCATGATCTCATGACGTCTCTTTTCCAAAAGAGATGTGTAATCCCAGATTATCTTACAGGCCTTGTTTCTTCCGGACTGGGGAAGCATTGCTCCAAACTGCTTCTCAACCCACTCGGAAGCATATTTTTCGGTGATGGACGGATCTTCTCCACCCCACTTCTCTATGTCATAAGCAAGGTCCAGGAAATAGGAAAGGCCAAATTCCTGTGTGCCTATATCTCCTATATTTACCACCCAGATCTGCCTGACTCCAAAGTCATAGGCTGTGGTCATCTGCTCCCACACTCTCGGAAGATATGTGGTTCCGATCCACTTGTGGGAATAGGGTCCGCCATGCATATCCATGTGGTAGTACATGCCGTAGCCGCCCTTGTGTCCAAGCATGTCCTCTTTTGGAAGGGTCCTTAAATATCCCACATTATTGTCACTGAGCATAAGAGTCACGCCCTCAAGCTCAGGGTCATCCTTAAATCCTTTTGTCTTTTCATCGCCGTAGAAGAATTCTTCCACCTCCGAGAAAAGAACTATCTGCCTCGGAACATTATCAAGATCCTCATCTATTGTTTCTCTGATAAGATCGTTCTGAGTCTTTAAAACATCTCTTATCAGATCCACATTTTCCTTAAGAGAAGCATCAGGTCCAAGTATCTTGGAATCTCTTTCGCCCCTCATTCCAAGGGTTATAACATTTTCAAAGGGCTTGTTTCGAAGAAGACCGTCTCTCCAAAATCTTGTTATGCCCTCTCTGTTATTTATGAAGCTCCAATCATCACCATAGATTGAATCCTTACCTCGAAGAAGCCTGTACTCCTCGCCGGTTCTCATACAAGGTTCGTGGTGTGATGTGCTCATTACAACGCCAAGTTCATCGGCAAGTCTTGCACTCTCAAGGCCCGGCCCATCCATACTGAAGTTGTTCTTCCACATGGCAGGCCATAAATAATTGCCCTTAAGCCTTAATAAAAGCTCAAATACTCTCTCGTAGCACTTTGCATTGGCATCGCCGAAGTGCTCTGTGGCCCAGGTACCGAAAGCCGGCCACTCGTCATTTATGAAAAATCCTCTGTATTTAACAGATGGCTCTTTTGTTACTATATTTACTTCATCGGTGAGGAAAACATTCTTCCTCTTCTTGGGATAAACATGATTCCAATTAACAAGCGGCGAAACCCCTAAAAGCTCTGAAAGGTGATAGAGTCCGTAGATGGTTCCCCTCTTATCACTGCCCGCGATAACAAGGGCATGTTCCACGCCGTCCATCGGCTTGTCAATAACCTGAAAGCTGTAAACTTCCCACTTTCCACGGATCTCATCCAAATTAATAAGTCCACGTTTATCAAGATCTTCAAGATAATCGCTCTTATCTACTGTTCCGTAGATCACTAGGTTCTTGCACTTACAGCCCTTTGTGTATTCCCCTGCGTGAAAACCTGTGACAAGAAAAATGTCGTTTCTGACCTCAGCTGCTATTTTGTTGACTCCGGGAAAAGATTTAGATTCATATGTGAACATAAATCTATTGTCAAAACTTACCTTGGCCACACTTTTTCTCCCTAAATAAACTGTCTGTAGTTATGTTTAACGTTTTACGATTTCTATATGAACATCATATATCTAGCTTTTTGTGCTCAAATACACAAAAGGATGGAATTTTTTTGCATTTTCAGATATAATGTTGCACAATAGGTTTCAGCTTTCTGTTTTTTTGTTTGTGAAGGTTGCATAGAATGAATTAAATAAAGGAAATGTTAGTATGAAAAAAGATTTAGATTGCCCCTACAGCATGATAGACAGAGAAATAATCTGTGAGCACAAGACCGCCCGTGTAACGCCTGAAGACATCAACACAGTTCACAACCACGACGGCTATGAAATTGTCTTTTTCCTCAGGGGCGATGTTAACATAATGATAGAACCTAATATGATCCAGATGCAGAGAGGGGATATGTTCTTCATAAGCCCTCTGGTCTTCCACGGCCTGAACCTTGAAGACATTTCCGGCTACGAAAGAGTTGTCATCAATATCCAGTATGAGTGCCTTAAACAGTTAGGAGACGAGGAGACGGATTTCTCCTCTCTTTTCAGAAGCGCTGCCACACCGGATATGAACCATCTGCGTGTTCCCGAGGAGGATCTTCCGGAATTTATTGAGCTGGCAGAAAAACTCCAAGTCAGCATGGACAGCAAGGAATTCGGGCACTCAGTCCTTTCCAAGGCGCTCCTTACACAGTTTCTTCTCCTCACCTGCAAATATTCCTCAAATGCTCCCCTTATGAAAAAAGAGAGCATTATGCCCCATGTGGTTTCCAAGATCTTTGACTATCTCGACACCCACATCGAAGAGGATATCACTATCAGCAGCATGGCAGAAGCACTTCACTATTCAAGCGATCACTTAAGCCGTGTATTTAGCGAGGCCACCGGCGACTCATTAAAACACTACATCAATGCAAAAAAAATAGCTCTGGCGCAAAAACTCTTGCTCCAGAACTATTCTCCTTACGACGTTTGTTTTATGGTGGGCTACAACAATTATTCCAGCTTCTCCAGGAGATTCTCCAAACAGATCGGAGTATCTCCCAAGCAGTTCCAACTCTCCCACCGGGAAGCTGTCTGAATCAGAAGCTTTTTGGCGAAATCCTCGCGCCTTAACAGATCAGAAGATCTCTCTTCCCTTCTCGTCAGCCACAGCACTCTTTCTATAGAAATAAGAGTTCACCTGATCGCACCACTCGCGGGCATTTGCAACCTGCATCTCAAAGCGATGGGATACGCAGTCATAGACATTCTGCGGAACCTTTCCTTCAAATGCCTTCCAGGACTTCTGAAGCTCTTTTGCCTCTTCATATCCTTCAAAATGTGAATCATAGATATACTGAATGAGGGTCTGTCCACTCTTGAGCTTCCAGTCGTACGGAATATGATGGAAGAAAAGAAGAAGCTCTTCAGGACATGTCTTGGGGTCATTGTACATGTCAGCGTTTGGCTGATAGTACTGCTGTGCATATCCTGTTCCCTTATCAGTTCTGTCAACACCGATTCCAAAGTGATCGGCTCTGTGGTATGTTCCCCACCTTGAGTACTCATAACCGTCAACACTTGGGCCGTAGTGGGTGTTTGGAGTAACCATCCAGCCGATTCCCAGAGGAGATGTATATTTCTCATAGGTCTCTCTGGAAGTAAGAAGCATGTTTACAAGTTTGTCCTCAAGCTCTTTATCCAGATCAAAGGTAAGTCTTACCCACTCTCTTGCAATCTCTTCAGCAGAAAGCTCTGTGTCAAAAGCAAGTCTTCCAAAGCCATAGAGGTTTGCTGCTGCCAGGTCATTACCTGTCCAGTTGAGGTCGTTACCTGTATTGATAACTGCAGCCATTCCGGCAAGCTTGTTGCCAAAGGCTCTTCCGCTTACCACATCAGCAACTGTATCATTTTCTTTCTGGCAGTATGTCTTAAAGCCAAGAATTTCCTTGAACATAGGAATAAGGTAGCAAAGGTCAATCTGATGTCCTGTGTATTCCTGAGCAATCTGAACCTCCAGCATCTGATTGGTCTTGGTAAGACCGCCGATAAGAGGAGAGATAGGCTCTCTGATCTGGAAATCCATTGGGCCGTTCTTGATCTGCAGGATTACATTGTCATGATACTGTCCATCAAGTTCCTTGAAATAGTCGTAGCCGGCTCTTGCTCTGTCTGTCTTGGTATCGCGCCAGTCCTGTGTGCAATTGTAGACAAAGCATCTCCAGATGATGATTCCGCCGTATGGAGCAATAACATCGCCCAGCATATTTGCGCCGTCAGCCTGTGTTCTGCCATAGGTAAAAGGTCCCGGTCTTCCCTCTGAATCGGCTTTTACAAGGAATCCTCCAAGATTAGGAAGTCTCTCATATACTTCTTTTACCTTGTCCTTCCACCATGCAATAACCTGCTCGTCTAACGGATCGCAGTTGTCCAGTCCGCCAAGTTCGATAGGGGATGCAAAATTAAGTGAAAGATACAGCTTGATACCATAGTCGGCAAATATCTCAGAAAGCTCATAGAGCTTGTCAAAAAATCTGATGGTGATAAGGTCGGTTGCTGCCCACTTAACATTTACGTTGTTTATTACTACGCCATTGATTCCGATGCTGGCCATTAATCTGGCATAATCGACAGTTCTCTCATTAATTATGATGTCATCTTTTTCGAAAAAGAACGATCTTCCGGAATAACCTCTCTCGATGCTGCCATCCATGTTGTCCCAATGATTCATCATTCTAAGAGGGTTTGAAGGAGCCTTTGAAACATTTAGTCCCGTTATATCCTCTCCGCACTCAAGGCTTCTTAAAAGATGAAATGCTCCGTAAAGAGCACCGTTTTCATCAGATGCCTCGATAACAGTGATATCTCTTCCACCGTTTATAACATATCCTTCCTTGGCTACAGCTTCATTCTTTCTGAATTTTACTGCTGTCCCAACTTCTGAAAGGCCCTTAAACAGCTCTTTTTCCGCGCTCTTTAAGACCCTGTTCTCCGGTTCAAATCCTTCATACATAACTGTACAGGAGCTTTCCCCGGCTCCTATCCTGTTGCTGTAAGATAGCCACAGATCTGACCAATTCTTTACTTCCATACCTCTTTTTTCCTTTCAATATTTTCCCAAATTTACTCAAAAAATGTTAAAAAATATTCGACACTCACTTCACCATATGGCTAGAAATTTCCACTTATGTTAGAATAATGCCATCAAAAGTCTGGAGGCCAAACATGATAACCGATATCAATGCACAGGCAAGAGAACACATTTTTTACGATACCTTGAAAGGTGTTCTTCTTTATCATAATGATCTTGCCAATTATCCGCTGCACTGGCACAACGAGGTAGAACTTATCCTCATTTTGTCAGGTTCGCTCAAGGTCAAATTTCATAATGACGCATCCGCAGTGATTAACTGCGCTCCGGGTGACATTATCATGGTCGCTCCCGGTACCCTGCATGAATATATATCTGACTCACCGGGTGGTGAGAAACTTATATTACTGTTTGATATTGCAACCTATTCCCAGGTTTCATCACTGGTTCCGCTATTAAAAACCCTGCCGCCTTATACACATATTCAGCAAACTCTTTACCCTGTTGAAACTGCCAGACTCCAGAACTATTTCTGGGAGATTGACAGGCTTTACGGCAAGCAGGATGAGTTCCTTCAGATATCAGTATACTCACTGGTATCCCTTATTCTTGCCCAGATAGGAAGCATGCACCTGGGCGGTACTCATGGCGAAGGCGATGCTCCGGACTCGCAGCGCAAGAACATCGATAAGCTGGTGGAGGTCACTAACTACATTGACTCTCACCGCTCAGATGACCTTACTGTTGAACAGCTGGCTGATATTGCAGGCTTCTCCAAGTTCCATTTCGAGAGACTCTTCAAATCCTACATGGGTATTTCCTGTTACCAGTATATTACGAAGCGCCGTGTGCTGATGGCTCAGGAGCTTCTTGGTGACACAGACCTGTCCGTAATGGACATTGCCCTTCAGTCAGGGTTCTTCAGCCTTTCAACATTCAACCGCGTGTTCAAGGATATCAATAACTGCTCGCCCACGGAGTACCGTAAGCTCTATAGGACCGGCGCCGATAATCAGCAGACTGCGACCAAAGCCAAATAAAAAATGTTCCGGAACACTCCTTCAGGATTTACCTTTAGGAGTGTTCTTTTTTATTCTGTAAATCTGAAAGACCTTAAATCAAAGTTGGTACCCGGCAAAAATACAAATGATATACTCCACACACCCCTGCGCTCAGAGATTTCAAAGCACCTTTCCGTGTACCTGCTGCACTTCTCAAACTCTAAGATTTCTTTGACTTCTTCTGTTTCGTTTTTCAGGCGCAGATGGATCGTATTCGTCCCTTCAGGCGCCCGCCCACAGATAGCAATCTTTCGGCTGCCTTTTTCTCCGAAATCAATATTCTCAAAGACAAGGGTTACATTATTGCCGATACCCTCCACTGAGTCCGAAGTTCTTGTGAAGGTGTCTCCATAAATAGAATCCGCATCCAAAGCGCTTATACCGGAATATGCTCTGCTGTGTTTTGCAAACGAAAATCCCTTTATATGCATCTTGTTATAGACTACAAGGCTTATAGTCTGGAGTCCCGTAAGCGGTTCACTAAGCTTCCAGGTGTCTTCCTGATAAACATTCCAGATGGACTTCTTCTGATAAACAGCGCTCTTAAGCTCTCTGGCGTCATCCTCTCCGGGAATTCCCTTCCAGATCTCTATCTGATAAGCCTCATCATTTAAAGTAAAGATTGGAACCGTGATCTCGTCCGAAGAATCTTTTCCAAAATCTATTCCGGCAAAAGAAATAACTGTTCTTTCGCCCTTCGCAGACGCTATGCCATGCTCATTGCCGCTTCCGACCTTCCCTTCATAAGAAGTATAAAGACTTCCCGGAATGAAACTGTAGGGATCAAGGAAAGCCTTGCCTATTCCCTCTACCTTAAACTCCAGACAGGACATGACGCTCACAACATCTCTCCCGCTCTTTGCTTCGCAACGCAGGATAAACTCTCCGTCTCCGATTGCCTCTATCTCACAGATATCACCATTTTGCGTGATCTTTGCAATGTTGGTGTCTGTGCCGTTTAAGTTAAGCGCCCTGAATGTAATTGCCTTATCTGTTGCATCCTCAGGCAAAACCTTCGCAGTTACTGTAATCTTGTTATGTTCCTTATCAAGTGTCCTTGCACTGCCATCTGATGTTCCAAGTTCAATCTTGCGCACCGGAACATTCTCTGCCGGGCTTACATCTACCCTAATCGTATCCGGGTCTCCTGTGCACTTTATAATTGCAAGCATTTTACCGTTAAAGAGCTTCCTGCAACTGCCCTGATAACTGTCGTAGTCTGTGCTGTCTCCGTTATCAAGACCCACCAAAGCCCCGTCGCCGCTTACGCTCACATTTACATAGTCAGAAGCATTCTCAACAGGATTGCCATCCTTGTCAAGCGCACTGATCTCCGCAAATATCAAATCCGTATTTTTATTGTTTTCAAAGTACTTATCAAGTCTGTGGTCTATCTTTACCACAAAGGAATCAGTATTGCCAAAAGACCTGTGAATGTCAGTCGCAATCTCTTTTCCCTGATCATCATATGCTACAGCCTTTAGAGTGCCCTTCTCATAAGGAACCCTGTAGTCAGCAAAAATTTTATTGCCGGAATGAGGTTTGTGCGTCAGGTTCTGCTTTCCAAGGCTCTTTCCATTCAAAAACAGTTCAACAGTATCGGCATTACTGCATACACGGACATCAATCATCTGTCCCTCGTTGAAGTCCCAATACGGAAAAACATGAACAAACGGATCCTCTTTTGGACTTACCCAGGCTGACTTAAAGGCATAGAACACATCCTTGTAAAAGCCCGCTGTATCAATAAGACCGAAGTACGAGTTCTTGGTGTGATAGGGCGTTGGCTCTCCTATATAATCGTAGCCTGTCCAAATGAACTGCCCCATGGAAAACTCCATGTCCCTGTCCTTGCAGATACAGGCCTCAATACTGTCTGCTCCCCAACTGGTAGTGCTGTTACCAAGAGATGAACACTGCTCATCGCTCTCACACAGCGTAGGAACTGAAAGCGGGAAATGATAAACTCCCCTGCTCTGCACAATGGAATATGTCTCACTTCCATATATAATCCAGTCCGGGTGCTCTTTGTGATGCTGCTCATAATAATTCTCAGCATAGTTATAACCCGCAACCTTCAGGATATCCGCACATTTCTGTGCCATCTCCCAGGGCATGTAATTTGAACCTATTGTAGCTCTGGCATTCATAAGAGGATCGTGCTGCTCCACAAGGTTCTTGAGATCCCTTGTAATCTCCTGACCTCTTACGCCCGCGTGGGTATCATAAATCTCATTGCCTATGCTCCACATAATGACAGAAGGATGATTGCGATCTCTCCGTACCCAGCTGGCCACATCTCTCTCGTGCCACTTGGGGAAAAATCTTGCATAATCAAATTCAGTCTTGGCCCCTTCCCACATATCGAAGGCTTCTGAGATCAGTAAAAATCCCATTTCATCCGCAAGGCTTACCACCTGCGGATCGTACATATTGTGAGTAAGACGCAGAGCATTAACTCCCATCTCCTGCAGCTGAATAAGGCGCCTTCTCATGGCAGTCTTGTTAAAGGCTGAGCCCAAAGCACCCAGGTCGTGATGAAGACAAACGCCGTTTAGCTTCATGTTCCTGCCGTTTAAGAAAAAGCCGTGATCAGGATCCATGCGCACGTCTCTGAAGCCCACACAAACGCATTCCTCCTGAATGAGCCTGCCATCTCCTCTATCATCTTTCAGTTTCACTCTAAGTTCATATAAAACAGGATCCTTTACATCCCACTCTTTTACTCCCTGAACCAGGAAACACTTATCTGTATGCTCTGCCTTATCGGCATCTGTGATCTCTTTTGGCAAAAGAGCTACCGGCTGAGCTTTATCATCAAAAAGCTCATAGGAAAGAACTGTTCCTGCCGCATCCCTGCTGTCAGCAATAACCTCTGCAGAAACATACATCAGATATCCGTCATCACATTTTTCGTTATGAACATAGATTCCGTTTTCAGGAATATAGGTCCTGTCATAACTGCAAAGCCATACATTCCTGTAGATGCCGGCTCCCGAATACCATCTGGTATTGGGAAATTTGCATCTTGCAGCTACTGCCAGTGTATTTTTTCCAATTTGAACATAGTCAGTAATATCAAGGATGAACTGGGAGTAGCCATATTTCCACTCGCCTGCTGCCTTGCCGTTCACATAAACTATGCTGTCCATATAGATGCCATCAAAGATAAGAGAAATACGTCTTCCGGCATCCTTGTCAGATAGCTCAAACTCCTTGATGTACCAGCCTGTTGAATCCTTGTAAAGATTACTCGTGTCGTGAATCAGATAGTCATGGGGAATCTCAACATCCCTAAAATCTGCAAGATGCTCCATGGCTGTCTCGAATTCGGTGCCGTATTCGGCTTCCCAGAACTTCCACCCCTCATTAAAAAGACTTTTCATTTAAATCCTCTCTGTTATTGGCAGTTCAAAGGGACTCATCGGTATATTTGTTTCGTTGGTAATAAGAGCACCGTGGTATGTGTTCTCACAGCACCACTGAACCTTTGAGGCATGGTTCTTGCACTCGTCGCACATAAGAAGAACTCTGTCCTTATCAGGCTCAAGCACAGCGCTTGCCTTGTATCTCTTACCACTCTCATCGAGGATATACATATCCTCAATCCCGCATCCCTTGCCTGCATCAAGTGTTGTAAGCCCCTTGCAGTGAGAGAGCTCAACAGCAATCGCGGGATGTCCTCCCTTTCCAATAATACCTGTAATGCTCTTCACAACGGGACCTGTGTACTCACCATTATAACAGTATTTTAGGTAAGATGCCCATAGGGCAAGTCTCTCTCCTATAGGTTCTTTTGTAACCGGATGGAGATCGTTGTCTTCTCCAAGCCCCAGCGTCACA
>SVFZ01000051.1 GCA_015056585.1 Butyrivibrio sp.
ATCTGATCCGAAGATATCTTCGGACTATTAAGTTACTCTAAAAATATGAGATATGAGCAGAAAGCAGATATAAGTACCGATTTTTAGGCCTGAAAAAGGGCCATCGCCCAGATGATTTAATCATCTAATGCGACAGCCCCTCAGACTGTAGACAAAGTGGTCCTGAGAGCGTAGCTCTCAAGACCATTTTTCTTTTTCGCGAGTGTTTTATTGATAATAAAGGATAGAAACGGCCTCTATCAGGCCATCTCTAACCGCCATTCATGCTTGATTCTTGCAAGCTTTTTCAGATTCATACACGCAAAGGTAAGCGCGACCTTCATTTCCATCCGCGCCTTGCCATACATCTGCGTATATCTGAATCCGTGGTTCTCTTTAGCTGTTCCAAAGATTCTCTCTATTGTTTCTTTTCTGTGAGAATAGAGATCCTTCATTCCTTCTGTGTACCTTATATCCTCACATTCTTCCATGTAATCTTCCCAGATATGACGAGTTATAAGCTTTACATGGTTTTTACTGAGTGTGCACTTCTCGAGATATGGACAGCTTTCACAGACCTTTCCGCAGCTCTTGTATTCCCGGTATCCATCACGATTTGTTGTTGAATACTCCAGTACCTGATCATTAGGGCATACATAACAGTCATTGTATTCGTCGTATGCGTACTCAGATTTCTTAAAGAATCCTTTCTTTGTCATTGGACGCTTGTATGGGAGAAGTGGTTTGATGCCATCATCTATGAGGAGTTTTGCTATGGCCGGTGTCTTATAGCCTGCGTCTGCAACGATAGTTTCAACACCAATATCCTTGATCTTATCGTATAGCCCTTTGAATGTACGGCTGTCATGCTCATTGCCTGGATTAACTGTATAATCAAGAATCCATCCATTCTTATCACAGGCAGTCTCTATACCGTATGCGAATACATTCTTGTGTTCACCTTTGTGGAACCATCCACTATCAGGATCGGTAGTGCTGCATTTTACTTTCTTGGTATCCTTTGGCACATCGTCTGTAAAATCACTGAAATCATCATGCCCACCTGTGCCTTTATCATTATCATCATCTTTATCTTTAAGAGGTTTCTTGCCGTGCTCAGCTCTGTCTTCGTTTATCTCTTTCCTGAGCATTTCTTCATAGAACAGTGCTTCCTGCTTTGCCAGTTTATGCTGCATTTTACGGTTGTTTGCTCTGGCTTTTACATGAGTGGCATCTACAAATACAGCAGTAGGATCAACAAGCTTGAAGCGGTAGCAGTCTTCGAGAATACGCTGGAATATCTGCTCAAAGAGGTCTGTGTCCTTGAAACGTCTTGTATAGTTCTTTCCAAATGTTGAGAAGTGCGGGACGGGCTCGTTAAGTTCCAGGCCCAGAAACCATCTGTATGCAACGTTGACTTCGATTTCCTTGATAGTCTGCCTCATGCTGCGGATTCCGTATAGATACTGGATGAAAGGGATTTTAATGAGAGTGACAGGATCCATGCTGGGTCTGCCCATGTCTGAAGAATACTTATTTTCAACAAGATCATATATGAATGACCAGTCGATGGCTTTATCAATAAGCCTGAGCATGTGGTCCTGTGGAACCAGATCGTCCATGCTCACAAACTGCATCTGTTCGCGTTTTCTTTCGGTATTAGAAGTCATCATAAAGGCAATCCCCATCCCCAACTTTGATACTTCTATTATACCAGAAAAAGTGCCTCAATCCCAGATAAATACTGGATTTGTAGCACTTCTGCACAAGAAAAATCCGCGGCATCGCCGCGGACTTTGTCTACAGTCTGAAGCATACCAGTCTGGTATGCTTTTTTATGGTCAGGTTCTTTTCTTAAATATATCTGTCATTTTGTTATAAGTTGTAAATTGGTTGTAAATTCGCCATTCAAAGTTTATTAAACCACATGAACACAGCGTTCGAGACATCAAGTTAGTACCCTGCCGTGGCAGATGAACAGTACATTTATCATAACTCATACCTCATATTTCTGTATCTAGCTTCTACTTAGGATATACTCAGTTTTTCCATATTTGTGCCAATCCATTCAGTCATAGCCTTGTTTGTCCTGTACAGTTCCTCGTACTTATCTTTCCCAGCAAAGAAAGCTGTAGACACAAACTGATTTGCCAATATCATATATGGAACAGCCTTCTTTTCCGCCTCTGTCAATTTTACAACACTGTCATATCCGTACATGATCTCTTTCATGACTTCTACCCAGGTAAGTAACTTATCTTCGTTTCCTTCTTCAAAAGTCTCTGAAAGTATGGCTGTTGCCGCATAACATGGATCAAATATCCGGGCGTTTTCCTCGCTTAGTTCAAAATCAATAAATCCCCACTTGTCCTTCGCCAGGATAATATTGCTCGGATTCGGATCCCTATGAATCACCTGGCGCGGCAAATTCCTATAGAGATCACAAAACTGCGCTGCATATTTCTCCATAGCTTCCGGATTCATATCGATTTTCCCCTTCAAGGCCGGGATCGCCCACTCCCTTACACTCTTTCCTAAGTCTGCTTTATCCGCAATCGTGTCTATCTTAGCAAGCGCAAGATCCAATTGTCCAACGATTTCCCCGATAAAACGTGCTTTTTCTTTATAATCGTCAAGATAAAGCCCGCTCGCCATAACTCTCTCGCCTTCAACCTTCCTTGTAAGCGTAAAGTATAGTTCTCCGACTGTAACATATTCTTTTCCGTCTGCAGTCGGAATAACCGACGGAGCAGTAAGTCCAACACTGTTAAGCGCTTTGGAAATCTGGGTTGCTTTTTTTACCGAGCCAAGATTAGCCGTATACTTAATCACCATATTGCTTCCTACATACTTTGCGCAGTCGCTGATCTCTCCGGTTTCCGGAAAGACGATATCCGATACTTTCTCATCCTGAATTCCCCAATTTACCAGCACTTCAGAAATTAACTTATTACTGACCATGATGTGTTCCTCCTGAAAAATATTAATCTTATAAGGTCTTTTTGCCTTATACTCCCGGAGGTACTGCGCCGGCGTATATCCGATCTCGCGGATAAAAGCTCTGTAGAAGCCCGAATATGTTTCGAAACCATACTCGTAAACCGCTTCGTTTTTCTTTCGTTCCAAGCCTATCTCATTGATAACATACAAGAGCTTTCTTCTTAAAACATACTGCATAACCGGTATTCCAACAGCTGATTGGAACAATCTGTAAAAGTGAAAAACGGAATATCCCGCAACTTCAGCTAGTTCTTCCGCAGTAATATCTTCTTTTACATTGTTATCTACATAATCCAACGTTTTCTGGATTGCTTCCCTGACCATACACATTTCCCTCCTTTCTGTGATATTTCGTAGCTACACACCAATCTTAGTCTTCTATCATCATAATAGTATTTCCGTTTTTGCTATTTATAAAATCCTGATACTCAAGAGCATCTATAACATTTGTAACACTCATATCTACTCCTGTATTATTTTTCAATATCTATAATCAAAACCTTCTCCTGATCAAAAGGGCTTCTTTCTACCAGTTTCCCCTTATGAAAATAAAACGCTCCGCCATGGTTCACAGGTTCATTATCTATCGGGTTGATCATCAAGGTATCATCAGCAATACTGGAAGCCAGTTCTGCATATTCAAGGATCTCCTGTTCCCATTCATCAAGATCGAAATTGACATATACAGGCCAAAGAAGCAGATTCTTTGTCTTAAATTTCTCCGGATAATCCCATAAATCTCCGCAGAGACCGGTCATTATCTTTTTACCACGGAAAGAAAACTCCTCTATATCACAGCCCTCGCAGTAATGGTCGTCTGTCCTGTCATACTCTTTCCATCCATGGCTGATACGCCTGTAGTTATGGACTATTTCTCCAGCGTCTATAACAACATACGACGAATACAAGAATTCACCGGCCTTCTCGATATATCCAAAGGCTATTCCCATTCCATATTGTACGGTCAGCTTTTTAAGTTTGCCCATAGTCTCAGAATTCAGGCTAACAGCCATTTCTTTATCTTCTTTATAATTCCAGCCGAGTGAATCGAAGCCTTGCAAAACAGCCTCGCCAAAGCAAAGAAGATCAGCTTTGCCCTCGGCCTCCTTCATGGCACGTTCAATCTGAATGATATTGAATTCCATATTCTTATTTTCAACTCTGTAAGATGCTAAGCCAATCCTCATATTGACCTATAGTGCCTTTCTTAAAACGATTTTTCATCTGTTGTTGTCCATTACTTAACACTAGCCCGTACTCTGGCGGGAAGTCCTGTAGCTCCCTCAATTCGCGGATAAGATGCAATGACGCTTCTTACCCGCCTTTCCCTGCTCCAGAACTTTACATTTTATTATACAATAGATGATAATAAGGTCCGTAAAAAAACAGCAGAGTCATCTTTTGGTAGGACTCTGCTGTTTTTTCATTTATAGAAATCATAAATAGTTATTTATAAAATTGCTTTCGGCTGAAAACCCATTAGCTTCGGCTGATGGGATGAAAGCCATTTTACTTAATTAACATCTCGCCTAAGCGAAATAAACAAGATATAATTCTATCCCATGAATAAAGAATATAAACATGGAAATCGAAATAAATATCTACTTCGTTACCACTTAATTTTAGTATGTAAATATCGCAAGCATTTGCTAAGTGCTAATAATATCTCTTCAGATATGAAGACTCTTGCTAAAACTATCTCTAACAAACATAATGTTCGGATACATTACATGGAAGTTGATAAAGATCACTTACATATGATGATAGAAACAACACCTAATATCAATTTGTCAGATTATGTAAGAACTCTAAAATCGTACACTACATTTCACATTTGGAAGAAATATTCTTCCTACCTCAGCAAATGCTTTTGGAAAGAGAAAACATTTTGGTCAGATGGATATTTCATAAGCAGCATTGGTGAAGTGAGTAGTGATACCCTTAAGCATTACATAGAGAACCAAGGAAAAAACACTTGATATTATACAACAGTGTTGTATAATAATCTCAAGAGGTAATACATATGACAATTTTAGAGTTACGTCAAAAAACAGGACTTTCACAAAGTCAATTTGCCAAACATTTCCATCTTAATGTGCGTACAGTACAAACATGGGAACAAGGTACTCGCAAAACGCCTGATTATGTAATATGGCTAATAACTAGAGTGATTGAATTGGAGGAAATAATCAATGTTAAAAGGGATGGAATTTAGAATCTATC